>CAZLYG010000592.1:0-3122 GCA_964563075.1 uncultured Steroidobacteraceae bacterium
CGCATTCCCGGCCGCCGGGCGAGTCTCGCCCGACTATTACTGCATGGACGGTACCATTCCCCGCAAGCATCTCGGCCACATGCTCAAGGCCATCGAGGAGATGGAGGTGCGCTACGGACTGCGCTGCATGAACGTGTTCCACGCCGGCGACGGCAACCTGCACCCGCTGATCCTGTTCGACGCGAATCGTGCCGGCGAATGGGAGCGCGCGGATCGCTTCGGGGCGGAGATCCTCGAGCTGTGCGTGCGGCTCGGCGGCACGATCACCGGCGAGCACGGAGTTGGGATCGAGAAAATCAATTCCATGTGCGTGCAGTTCTCACCGGGCGAGCGCGGCGCGTTCTTCGGCATCAAGAAGGCGTTCGATCCGCGTGGCCTGCTCAATCCGGGCAAAGCGATCCCGACACTGAGGCGCTGCGCCGAGTACGGCAAGATGCACATCCGGGGCGGAGCGCTCCCCCATCCGGACCTGCCGCGGTTCTGAAGGCCCATGACCGCATCCGCCGCACTGCGCGACATTCGGGAGCGCGTCATCGATGCCAACCGCTCTGGAACCGCCCTGCGTCTGCGGGGCACCGGCACGAAGGACTTCTATGGCGAACGCCTCGAAGGTGAGCCGCTCGATCTTCGCTCGCACTGCGGTGTCATCGACTATGAGCCCGCGGAGCTGGTCATCACGGCTCGCTGCGGCACTCCCTTGTCGCAGATCGAAGCGGCGCTGGCAGAGCAGGGTCAGTTCCTGGCGTTCGAGCCACCGGCTTTCGATGGCGATCCGACGATCGGTGGAGTGATTTCCGCCGGCCTCTCCGGTCCGCGTCGGCTGCAGGTAGGCGCAGCACGCGATTTCGTGCTCGGCGCGAAGCTCCTCGATGCGACCGGCGAGGAGCTGAGCTTCGGCGGCCGGGTCATGAAGAACGTGGCCGGATTCGATGTCTCCCGACTCCTGTGCGGCTCGCTCGGATTCCTCGGAATCATCACGGAAGTCTCGCTCAAGGTGCTCCCGCGCCCGCGCTGCGAGCAGACACTCGTTCTGCGGCTTCCGGCGAATGACGCTCTCGCCCTGTTCAACCGCTGGGGCAGCCTGCCGCTGCCGATCTCAGGGGCGGCGTGGGTCGATGGCTGTGCGTGGGTACGTCTGTCGGGATCCGCCCCAGCCGTGCGCGCCGGTCGCCAACGCACCGGCGGCGATCCTGTCGACAGTGAGCTGGCGGCAGCCTTCTGGAGCGGACTCAGACACTGCACCCACCCTTTCTTTCAGGCCGACCCCCTCTGGAGGGTCTCGGTTCCCTCTACCGCTGCTCTCGACGTTGCCGGCAAGCTGTTGATCGACTGGGGCGGCTCGCTGCGATGGTATGCAGGCGACAGCACGCGTGCCCGAGCGCGGCCGCTCGCTTCCAGTGTCGGTGGCACAGCAATGTGCTGGCGCGGTGAGACTGCGGGCCAATCCCGATTCCACCCTCTCGATCCGCGCGTCGCACAGATCCACCGCCGCCTGAAGCAACACTTCGACCCGCGTGCCATCTTCAACCGCGGCCGTCTGCTGGCGTTGGAGTAAGGGCTGATGGAAACGCGTCTCGCACAATCGGTCGTGAGCTCCGCTGAAGCGACGACGGCGGACCGGATCCTGCGCGCCTGCGTTCACTGCGGATTCTGCCTGGCCACCTGCCCGACATATCAGATCCTGGGCGATGAGCTCGACAGTCCGCGCGGCCGCATTTATCAGATCAAGCAGGTCCTCGAAGGGGTCGAGCCGACCCGCTTGCAACAGGTTCACCTGGACCGCTGCCTCACCTGCCGCAGCTGCGAGACGACATGCCCTTCGGGTGTCGAGTACGGTCACCTGGTCGACATCGGCCGGGCCGCCGTCGATGAGCGCGTGTCACGCCCCCTCGGAGAACGTCTCGCCCGTTGGATACTGCGCGAGGGGCTCACGCGACGCTGGCTGTTCGGCACCTGTCTGTGGGTCGGTAGAGTCGTTGCGCGCATCGCGCCCTGGTTGCCCTCTCTGCCAGCAAAAGTGGGGCCGAGCCGACCAGCCGGTCCGCAGCCGGCGCGACAGCACACACGCAAGATATTGCTGCTGCGCGGTTGCACCCAACCCTCCCTGCTGCCGTCCATCGACGGCGCAACCACCCGCGTGCTCGACGCCCTAGGGATACAGACGCTGGTCGCACCGCAGGCCGGCTGCTGTGGAGCCATCCGACATCATCTCGGCGATCCCGAGGGCGCACTTCGTGAGGCCAGGCGCAACATCGATGCGTGGTGGCCGTATCTGGATGCAGTCGAAGCGATCGTGGTGAACGCGTCCGGCTGCGGCGCAATGGTCAGAGACTACGCACACCTGCTCCGTAGCGACGCCGAGTATTGCGAAAAGGCGCGACGGATCGTGGCGATGACGCGCGACCCGATAGAGCTCATCGCTCCTGACAAGCTCCCGGCGCGAGTACGCACATACCAGCGCGTGGCCTTTCAGGCACCCTGCACGCTCCAGCACGGGCTGAAAATACGCGGTGACGTGGAGAGTCTGCTCACGGCACTCGGAGCCGAGCTCGTCCCCACCGAAGAGCCACACATGTGTTGCGGATCCGCGGGAACCTATTCCCTCCTTCAGGGGACGATTTCGCGTGAGCTGCGCACGCGCAAGCTCGAGGCACTCCTGAAGCCGGCCCCTGAAGTGATTCTGTCAGCCAACATCGGCTGCATCGCCCACCTGCAGGGGGGCACGTCGACCCCCGTCAGACACTGGATCGAGTGGCTGGATGAACGGCTCAGCGCTCCGGGCTGATGTGAAAAATCCGCTCGGCGTTCTTTCCGTAGATCTTGGCCTTGTCGGTATCCGAAATCGGCGCCTCATCCATGAACTTCACGGCCGGCGCGGAGGGCTGGTAGGGATAGTCGATGGCCCACAGCACGTTGTCGGCACCTAGCTTCTTGATGGAATACTCCAGCGCCAGCGGATCCTCGACACCACTGGTGGTGATGACGAAGTTGCGCTTGAAATACTCATCGATGGTGAGTTGTGTCTTTGGAGCGCGCCCCACTCCCTGTGCACGGCGATTCATGAACGACACGCGCCATAGCCAGAAATGCACTGCCTCGCCCATGTGGCCGATGCAGATCTT
>CAZLYG010000593.1:0-3119 GCA_964563075.1 uncultured Steroidobacteraceae bacterium
TCCGCATCGTGCAGCAGGTGCAGCCGGACGAGATCTACAACCTCGCCGCGCAGAGCCACGTCGCCGTTTCCTTCGAGACTCCCGAATACACGGCTAATTCGGACGCGCTCGGCACACTGAGACTGCTCGAAGCGATCCGGATCCTGGGCCTCACGCAGAAAACGCGCTTCTATCAGGCGTCGACTTCGGAGATGTTCGGCAAGGTTCACGAGGTGCCGCAGCGCGAGACCACCCCGTTCTACCCTCGCTCACCTTATGGCGCGGCGAAGGTTTATGCACATTGGATCACCGTCAACTACCGCGAGGCCTACGGCATGTATGCCTGCAGTGGCATACTGTTCAACCACGAAAGCCCTATTCGGGGTGAGACCTTCGTAACGCGCAAGATCACGCGAGGCCTGGCGCGCATCCACGAGGGCTTCGAGAGCTGCCTGTATTTGGGGAACCTCGATTCCCGGCGGGACTGGGGGCACGCGCGCGACTACGTGCGGGCACAATGGCTCATGCTGCAGCAACCCGCGCCCGAGGACTTCGTGATCGCGACCGGCGAGCAGCACTCCGTCCGCGACTTCATCGCTGCAGCGGCGGACAAGCTGGGCAGACGCATCGAGTGGCGCGGCACCGGTGCGGAGGAGGAGGGGATAGATACGACGACCGGACGCGCGATCGTGAAGATCGACCCCCGCTACTTCCGCCCGACCGAGGTGGAGACCTTGCTGGGGGACGCCTCGAAGGCGCGGGCTCGCCTGGGCTGGAGGCCGGAGATCGGCTTCGACGAGCTGGTCACGGAGATGATGACCCAGGATCTGGAGATTGCGCGGCGCGATGCCGTCATCGCGCGTGAGGGGTTCAAGACCTACCGGTACACTGAATGAACACCGCGGACCCGATCTTTGTCGCGGGGCATCGAGGGCTGGTGGGCTCGGCGATGGTTCGGGCTTTGCGCGCTGCCGGTTTCCAGCACCTGCTGCTGCGCGAGCGCGTCGATCTGGATCTGACGGAGCAGGCGGCCGTCGAGGCGTTCTTCGCCCAGGCGCGTCCCCGATTCGTGTTCCTGGCGGCGGCCAGGGTGGGGGGGATTCTGGCGAACGACCGCTACCCGGCGCAGTTCCTGCGCGACAATCTGGCGATTCAGGCGAACGTGATCGACGCCGCGTACCGGCACGGCACACAGAAGCTCCTGTTCCTGGGCTCGAGCTGCGTCTACCCGAAGCTGGCGCCGCAGCCGATACCCGAGGAGAGCCTGCTGACGGGCCCGCTGGAGCCCACCAACGAGTGGTATGCGATTGCCAAGATCGCCGGCCTGAAGATGTGTCAGGCGTATCGCCGCCAGTACGGCTTCAATGCGATCTGCCTCATGCCCACTAATCTGTACGGGCCAGGCGACAACTTCAGCCTGCAGGATTCCCACGTGCTGCCCGCGCTGCTGCGCAGGTTCTACGAGGCGGCGCAGCAGGGTGAGCCGGCCGTGCAGGTCTGGGGCTCCGGAGCTCCCCGGCGCGAGTTTCTGCACGTCGATGACCTGGCCGATGCTTGCCTGTATCTGATGCAGCGCTATGAGGGTGAGGGCTGGATCAACGTCGGATGGGGCAAGGACGAGAGCATTGCCGAGCTGGCACGCCTGATTGCTCGTGTCGTGGGTTACAGGGGTGAGCTGCGCTTCGATCCGTCCAAGCCCGATGGCACCCCCCGCAAGCTGCTGGACACGACGCGGCTGCAGGCGCTCGGCTGGTCCCCGCGAATCACCCTCGAAGCAGGGATTCGCTCCACTTTCGAGTGGTTCCTGCAGAACCGGACGCGCCTGCGGAGCTGACTCACTGACCGGTTCCCAATCACGGCCAGGTGAGATCTCCGGCGCCCAGCCTTTTTCGGCACAGGCTCGCTCCAGTACAATGACGGATTGCCTGGCAAAAGGTCTGTAATGCGCAAGATGCATCGGCCGCTCACAGCGGCGGCTGTTCTGCTCCTGGGACTCGCCTGCTTGTTGTTACCCGCTGATCGGGTGCACGGTCAGACCGGTTCATCCCCGAGCTCCGAAGAGCTCGACATCTTCAGGAATCTGAGTCCCGACCAGCAGCAGGCCGTCCTGGGCGCATTCGGCGCGGGCGGCGGGGCCGGGGGGCTGGGCTCACTTTCCAATAACGGCGCGCGCTCATCCCTGACGAACCGGCAGAATGAGGCGCAGCAGCGCAACCCGCAGGAGAATGGCGCTCGCCGCCAGAATGAGGAGGAGACCGGGGAAGAGCAGGAGGGCGCCATCCCGGTGCTCAAGGGCGAGGACTGGGTCATCGTCGAGATCGATTACCGCCTGCCGCCGCGTCCGCTGTCTCCATCGATGGAGACCTACTTTCTCCAGAGGGGCATAGCGCCGTCACAACTGCAGCTGGGGACACAGCAGCAGGCAGTTCAGCCGCCTCTGGCATTGCCGCCCGGACAGCAGCAGCCCCAGCAGTTCCAGCAGACCCAGCAGGAGAATGTGCCCGGTAATGGAGTGCTCTCACCGGAGGCGGCGGCTCTGGGCGCTGCCAGGGCCAGCAGCAACTCGTCGACGGCCCCCGGGGTGCTTGCCGATGAAGAGCAGTCGGAGGATGTGCTCACGCCGGAACAGCTGCAGCGGCTGCAGAAGATGATGACGCTGATCCGCTCCAGAAACCCCTATCAGCTCACACGCGATGGGGCGCTCATGCTGCCCGGATTCCCACCCGTACAGCTGGCCGGACTGACTGAGGATGAGGCCACTTTGCGCCTCAAGGCCGAGCCGGCGTTCAGCCGCATCGACATCCGCGTCACGCTGCTGCCGCTGAAGAAAACCGGCGTGGGGGCGCTGAAGCCCTTCGGCTACGACCTGTTCGACAACCCGGCCTCCACGTTCGCGCCGTTCAACAACGTACCGGTACCGGCGAACTACGTCATCGGCCCCGGGGATCAGCTGGAAGTCCAGCTCTATGGCAGCACCAATCGTACGCTGCGCCTGACTGTCGATCGCGAGGGCCGGATCAGCCTCCCCGAGATAGGACCGGTCAGCGTCGGCGGCCAGCTCTTCAATGATGCGAAGGACACCATCGAGGCGCGTGTAAAGCGCCAGATGATCGGTACGACCGCGAATGTCTCCATGGGCG
>CAZLYG010000594.1:0-3110 GCA_964563075.1 uncultured Steroidobacteraceae bacterium
CCACGGCCCTCTCGCCGAGGGCGACGGTGACTGGGACACTCATAGCCGTCGGGCTTCCCAGCAACTGGGTCCACAAGGCGGCGTTGTCCTCATTGCGGGTCAACCTGAACACCAGTGCGTGCTGCCCGGTGTCGTAGACGGCGTTGTCGAGCTTCCTGACCTCTATCCCGTTCAGGAAGAGGACGTACTCGGAGGCGTTGATTGCGGCGGACGGCGCCGCTGCCCCCGCGGCACCTGAGGCGGTGGACGCGGTTGCGGCGCCCGATGGCGCAGGTGTCGTGCATTGTGCCTTGCCCGACTGATCAAGGGGCGCCACGACCACCCAGAGCTGGTCGTTGAGCCCTACCGGGGAGGGCTTCGAGCCGTTGATAGCGGCTCCCGGTCCGCTGAGAAGGCCGCATATGCCGAGCGGCACGGCAGACGCGTAAACGGCCGGCGCCGCCACTGACATGACGAATATAGCCAGGCAGATACGTGCGTAACGCGCCAGCCGGTTGCGCCGGTGCGCAAGTTCCTCGTGCATCATGACCCGCCCTCTAGCCGTTCCCGGTCGTTCGCGCTTTTCTGTCAGCGGCGCGATCAGGGGAATGTGCCAGAAGTGGCGTGCCGGGGGCAATCCGGGGCGGTTTTCGCCTAGAATGCGTGCACACCGGAGGAGGAGCACGTGATGTCGTTCGCTACAACATTTGGGCGTCGGCGGTTGCTGACGCTCCTGGCAGGGGTGGGATTGGGGTCAGCGATTCTTGCCCTTGCGGCAGTTGTTCCGGCTCGTGGGGCGGAGGCACCCGTGAAGATCGGCATCATCGGCACGGGCAGAATCGGCGGTGCACTCGCGCGCCATTGGGTTGCCTCCGGTCACGAAGTATTCGTCTCGTCCCGGCATCCCGAGGAGCTCCAGAGTCTCGTGAAGGAACTCGGCCCGCGCGCACACGCGGGTACGCCTCGCGAAGCGGCCGCATTTGGGAGTGTCGTTGTTGTCTCCATTCCCTATGCAGCGATGCCTCAGATCGGCACGGATGTCGGCAAAGAACTGTCGGGCAAGGTCATCATCGATACGAGCAATCCGAGCGAGCGCCGCGACGGCGCGATGGCACTCGATGCGCAGAAGAAAGGTGCGGGTGTTGCCACCGCGGAGTTCCTGCATAACAAACGTGTCGTCCGCGCTTTCAACTGCATTCCGGCGGCAGAGCTTGCAAACGATGGAGATCACAAGCCCGAGCGCTTCGCGATTCCGATCGGCGGGGACGATCCCAAGGCGATCAAGATCGTGGAGCAGCTCGTGCGAGAGACGGGGTTTGATCCTGTGCTCATCGGGTCGCTTGCCGAGACGCGTCGGTTCGATCTGGGACAGCCGCTGGCGACGGGGAAACTCACGGCGGCGGAGATGAAGCAGCACGCAGGGCAGCACTGAGGGGCCGCTTGTTGGATTCGCGCTCGGGTGCTAACGTGCCCGCGACGGTTTTCTTGAAGAAGGTGGATTGGGCTCAAGTACCCAATCCCTGTCATGGATTAGACAAGGAGATGTCCCATGGAGCCGTTGCACGGAACGATTCCCGGCGTCCTTTCTGAATTCGATGGCTGGCGCAACCTCGTCACAGGTGAGTGCCGCCGCAGCCGCCCGTCAGCCGGAGAGCTGGATTGGGTGAGGAGCCTCGAAGGGGATGCCTGTTCGGAGGCTGGCTGGAGGTAAGCCGGCTGAGGCGGTTTGGCGCCCGCTTTGAGCAGCAGCGGCGACAACATCGAGCCGCCGCAGCATCGGGCAGGAGCGCCCTTCGGCTCCGGCGGGGAAGGTCAGCGACGCGGACCCGCAGCGCCAGGATTCAAGTAGGGTTCGCCCAGTCGCTGGCCGGGTGCTGGAACGAGCACGATTTCGGCCGGCGTCGTTTTCTTTGGATCGGGAATGATGCTGTACATGTCTTTGAGGACGGACAGGAGGCTCTCCTCACGAATCGAGAGAGTGATGGTCCCTCCCAGCCGAATATCGCTGCCGGCCGGCTCTTCAAGAACAAGCTTGCGCGGCAGATAGCGATTGAGACGACGAAGGGCGTCGCTCAAAGGAACGTCATCGAAGATCAGGACACCGCGGCGCCAGGAAAGGGCCGCGTCCACCTGATGTGCCGTGAGAGCCTCAGTTTCGATGCTCATGCTGCCGGGCGCACTGACGTCGATGGTCGCTTTCTGGTTGGCCAGGAGGGTGTGCTCGGCGGAGATGCCTGTGGAACGCTCACGTGATCCGCACATTCCGACAATCTTGACTTCACCGGAAGTGACAGTCACGCGAGCACCCATGGCAGATGCCTGTACCTCGTACTCGGTGCCAACGTCCTGCAAAAGGACGTCCCCCGCGCAGGTCATGAACGGGCGTGTTTTGTCGTGAACGACCGTGAAGAATGCGCTACCTCGAGTTACATTCACCTCGCGGGCGTTGCGTGTCAGCCTCACTTGCATACGGCTGTCCGTATCCAGCACGACGCGAGTCCCGTCTGCGAGTGTGAACTGCTTGACCTCTCCGACCCCTGTAGAAAAGTACTCCCCCGCGCCGGCAGACTTCAGATAGAGCGATGCGGAATAGCCGGCAACGAGCAGCACGACCGCCGCGGCTGCGAAGCGATACACGCGGCGGGTGCGCGAGCATTGAGCGCCCTGCGGAGATGGCCGGCATTCGTTTGCGAGCTCGTCGCGCGCTTTGGCAAGCAGGACGAGTATATCTTCTTGCTTATTCCGGAGGTGCTCGAGTGCTTGGTGCACTTCGTAAACGCGCAGGAACGCCGCGTAGTGGTGTTTTGACCGGCACACCCACTTGAAGAACGCTTCGTTGCGCGCGAGCGGATCGTGAAGCGGCTCGTCCGGGTCAAAGCCCGTATCGTTGAGCCGGACGATCCAATCGGCGGCTTCCTCATGCAGCGCCTCGCTGTCCCCGGTTGGGTGTTGTGGGATCATTCCTTACACCCTGGACTCGGGGTCCCGTTGCCGAAATGTTCCGCCAGATGACGCAGCGCTTTCGAAATGTATTTCTTCACCGCGTGGGGAGTGACACGGAGCTCCTCGGCGATCTGCTGATAAGTCCATCCGTCACGACGGTGCCGCATGATGGCTATCTGACAGGCAGG
>CAZLYG010000595.1:0-3101 GCA_964563075.1 uncultured Steroidobacteraceae bacterium
CGCAGCGTCCCGAGGTGCTCGCCGGCATCGGCGGCTTCGGCGCTCTCGTCGAGCTGCCCGTCGGGCGTTACCAACGACCCGTGCTGGTCTCCGGCACCGACGGAGTCGGCACCAAATTGCGCCTGGCCATCGACACCGGCCGCCACGACACCATCGGCATCGACCTGGTCGCGATGTGTGTCAATGACGTCGTGGTGCAGGGTGCCGAGCCGCTGTTCTTCCTGGACTACTATGCGACCGGCAAGCTCCGGGTGGACATCGCTGAAGCGGTTATCCGCGGCATCGTCGAAGGGTGCACGCAAGCGGGCGCCGCGCTCGTGGGCGGCGAAACGGCCGAAATGCCCGGCATGTATCACGGCGAAGATTACGACCTTGCCGGCTTCTGTGTCGGCGTGGTGGAGAAGGACTCCATCATCGATGGCCGCAGTGTCAGCGTGGGCGATGCGGTAATCGGTTTGTCTTCATCGGGCCCACACTCCAACGGGTACTCGCTCATTCGCAAGATCGTGGCTACGGCCGGAGCCGACCTGGCAACCGATCTGGAAGGGCGATCACTGGGAGAGAGGCTGCTGGCCCCTACGCGCATTTACGTGAAGCCACTGCTCGAGCTCATGCGCGCGGTACCCGTTCGCGGGCTCGCGCACATCACTGGCGGGGGGCTTACCGACAACATTCCGCGCGTTCTTCCGGAGGGCCTGGAGGTTGTCCTCTCACGGCGCCGCTGGCATCGGGATCCGATATTCGATTGGCTGCAACGACACGCCCGCGTCGAGCTCGCGGAAATGTATCGCACATTCAACTGCGGAATCGGCATGGTGGTGATCGTGCCTGCGGATCAGGCCCAGGCAGCGACCCGTCTGCTTCAGTCGCGCGGCGAAGTTGCACAGGTGATCGGCGAAGTCCGCAAAGGCGGGCACGGTGTGCTCATCCAGGAGTGAGCGCGGCACCGCGCCCCTGCGACTGGCAGTCCTCATTTCGGGCAGAGGCTCGAACATGGCGACCATCGCGCGCGCCGGCATCGAGCGCACGATCAACGCTCAAACCGTGCTGGTGCTCTCCGATCGCGCGGATGCCGCTGGCATCGCAGTGGCTCGGGAGTTGGGGATCGAGGCCCATGCGATTCCCTGGCGCGGAGCCGCTCAGCGTGACGAGTTCGAACGTGAGCTGGCTGAAGCCATCGACGCATCCCGGCCCGACCTGGTCGTTCTGGCGGGCTTCATGCGAGTGCTGTCGGAGGCTTTCGTGGCGCGCTACGCTGGCCGCATGCTCAATATCCACCCCTCGCTCCTGCCCCGATATCGAGGCCTGCACACCCACCGCCGGGTGCTGGAAGCGGGAGATCGCGAGCACGGCGCGAGCGTGCATTTCGTGACCGCCGAGCTCGATGGCGGGCCGATTGCTCTGCAATCGCGCGTGCGCGTCGATCCAAATGATTCCGAGGCCACGCTGACAGCCCGCGTACAGGCCACGGAGCACATCATCTACCCACGCGTGATCGGCTGGATTGCCGACGGCCGGCTCGTGGCACGAGGCCAGCATGCCTGGCTCGACGGTGTCCCTCTGGAGTCGCCTGTCGTGGAGGAATTCGGTGCGCAGCCCGCTGGTTGACCGGGTATGCGTGCTGGGCCCCGCGGCGCTGCTGCTGGCATTCGCCGGAAGCGTCTCGGCCGATGAGCTGAAGCCGTTCCAGGCCACCTACACATGGATCTGGCACGGACTCACGGTTGCCGAATCGAAGCTGGAACTGCAACAGCAAGGTGACACGTGGGTGTACGAATCCCGAAGCGAGCCGCGGGGCATCGGACGAGTGATGTCCGAGCGCCCCGTCCAGCGCAGTCTGATGCGCGTGACCGCGGCCGGTGTGCAGCCGTTGAGCTATCAGGCCGACGACGGCACCTCCTCCACCAAGCGCGATGCGAACGTCACGTTCGACTGGAGCGCGGACCGGATCAGCGGAGTGTACGAAGATCACAAAGTCGACCGGCCCCTCACTCCCGGCGTTCAGGACGATCTTTCCGTCCAGATCGCCCTGATGGTGGCGCTGATGCGCGGCAGTACGGCGGATCAGTTCTCTCTGCTGGACGGCAATTCGATCCGGCAGTACCGCTACGCGCGTGAGCGCGAGGAAACACTGAATACGCCGATCGGCTCCGTCGCCACCGTCGTCTACCGCAGCCAGAAGGAAGGATCGCCCCGGGTCACGCGCTTCTGGTGCGCGCCCTCCTACGGCTTCATTCCCATGCGCGTCGAGCAGAAGCGCAACGATGAGATCGAGTGGACCATGCAGATCCAGAGCGTGCACCGCGACTGACGCAAAGAGCACTCATGCCAACCGCCAACCCGTTTGAGCCCCCGGCCCGCTTACCCGCCTCCACGGGGATTCTGCCCTCGCAGAAGATCGCCGAGATGGTCGCGAACGAAGAGATCGCTCCGGTGGAAATTCTCTCGAAGATCTCCCCGGACCAGATTCAGCCGGCCAGCATCGACTTGCGGCTGGGTCAAGTGGCTTACCCCGTGGATGCGAGCTTCCTGCCCGGCAAGGGCAAGCGAGTCCTGGACAAGATGAAGGAGCTCGACGGGGACTTCAGCCGGTTCGGCATGGACCTGACCCAGGGTGCGGTGCTGGAACGAGGCCGTCTGTACGTCATTCCGCTGCTGGAGTCGATCCGCCTGCGCAGCGACGTCGCTGCGTTCGCCAATCCCAAGAGCTCCACCGGGCGCCTGGACATCCTGACGCGGCTGATCGCCGATGAGGCGACCCTCTTCGACCAGGTCGGGGAAGGCTACGAGGGTCAGCTGTTTCTCGAAGTCGCCCCGCGCAGCTTCAGCGTGGTCGTCAAGACCGGGACCCGTCTCAACCAGCTGCGATTCCGGCGCACCCGCGGTGCCGAGCCCAGGTCCATCGGCGCCGCGGAGTGGCGGCAGCTGCTGGACGAGCGGCAGGTCGTCAACACGGGCGACATAGCCGACAAGACCGCCTACCTGCCCTTCTCCATCGACCTGATAGGCTCAGGCGACCGTGATGCTCTGATTGGCTGGCGCGCCAAGAAGCACGCGCGGCGCATCGATCTCGATCGGCGCGACTACGATCCGCTGGATTT
>CAZLYG010000596.1:0-3085 GCA_964563075.1 uncultured Steroidobacteraceae bacterium
GGCTCTCGATTGCGCGGAACGCGGTCAGGGAAGGGTCGCGGTTGATGAGGGACTCTACGGCGTTGCGCTTGTCCTGGCCGGCGACCACGAACACCAGCTCTTTGAAGTGTGCGAGCACTTCCGGGGTGACACTGACCGCCTGCATCCCGTCGGGGCGGTTCACGGCGATTGCCCGCTGGCCGCGCGAGCGCTCCACATCCTCGGCGTTGAATAGAGAGGCGGTGTGGCCGTCGGCCCCCAGCCCCAGCAGACCGAGGCGGAAACTGACACCGGCCAGCAGCAACGCATCGATGCGACGTTGGTAATCCGCTGCGGCGGCTTCGAGCGGCAACTCCGTTCGCACCCGCAGCACACTGCTCGCCGGGAGCGCCAGAGCATCCAGCAGTGGCAGGGACTGGTGATAGTTGCTGGCCGCCGCGGTGGAGGGTACGTAACGGTCGTCGGAGAACAGGATGCTCAGATTGGCCGCAGGTCGCGGCGAGCGGCCGGCAAGCTCCCGATACGCCGGCATCGGCGTGCGGCCGCCAGAAAGCATGATGGCGGTGCCGCTGCTGGCGACCGTCGTAATAGCCTGCTCGAGACGTTGAATCAGCGCTGCGTCGAGCTCCGCCCGGGAGGCGAAGCGCCGTACGGCGATGACTGCGGACTGAGGCATGGGAGCTCCTGGCCGGTACTCTACGGCTGATGCGGCCGCTCGCCCACCGTGGCGTTGATGTCCAGTGTCTTCCGGCCCCGCAGGATCTTGATCGCAAGTGTCGAGCCCGGTTTGTGCGCCGCTATGCTCACGATTGCGTCCTGAGCGCTGCTCATCGGAGCACCGTCCACCTCCAGCAGCAGGTCTCCTGGCCGCAGGCCTGCCTGTGCGCCCGGTCCGCCGACATAAGCCAGCAGCACTCCGCCCTGCGCGAGACCGAGCTGCTCGGCCTGCTCGGCCGTGATGTCCTGCGGCACGATGCCCAGCCAGCCACGGATCACACGGCCGTTGGCGATGATGTCGCTCACCACGCCGCGCACCATGTTGACGGGAATGGCGAACCCGATTCCCTCCACGCCCAGGCTCTTCGCCGCCATCGCCGTATTGATGCCGATCAGCGCGCCGCTCGTATCGATCAGCGCTCCACCGGAGTTGCCGGAGTTGATGGGCGCGTCGGTCTGGATGAAGTCCTCCAGGTTGGCAACGCCCATGTGCTGCCGGCCGGTGGCGCTGACGATGCCGTGGGTCACGCTCTGCGACAGTCCCATCGGGCTGCCGATCGCCAGTACGACATCGCCGACCCGCAGCCGATCGGAGCGTCCGAAGGTGGCCACGGGAAGACGGGTCAGGTCGATCTTCAGAACCGCCAGGTCCGTATCCGGATCGCGCCCCACCACGTGAGCGTTGGCAACGCGGCCATCGGCGAGCGCGACCAGCACGGAGTCCGCGTTCGCAATGACGTGGTAGTTGGTCACGATGTGGCCGGCTTCGTCGACAATGACTCCGGAGCCCAGGGTGTTCTGGATTCGCGGCCGGTACCGGGGCAGAAAATCCCCGAACAACTCCCCGAGGGACGAGGGTGCGACCCGTTCGTTGACCAGTTGCTTGGTATAGACGTTCACGACCGCAGGCGCCGCCCGCTCTACGGCCGCTGCATAGGTGACCCGGGACGGGGCCGGCTGAGCGGCGGACGGCCGTGCCGTGATCAGTGGAGCGATGGGCCCGCCGCGCCGCACCAGGTCCGGGCGCAGCGCCACGATCACGAAGGCGAGGGCGAGTCCCCCGACGACCGAGCCGGCGACGAAAACGAGCCCGCGGCTCAAGCGTTCGATCATCTATTGCTCCGCGAGGAATGGGCAGTCCGCGCCGCAGTCGGGCGCGCTCAGGCGCTGGACCGCAGCCGGCTGAAAAAGTGCCCGGCCGGTTTGTGTATAATGCGCCGCCCCCCGCGAGCCGGAAACAGCACCCCGTGCGCACGTGCCGTACGCGCGGCAAGCGACGCGCGCCAAGCGGGGTGGTCGTGACTGGTAAGCGGAGAGCGTATAAGTGGCAGACAGCATGGTCGTCGCCAATGACGAAGTCGACCTGAGCCGACGTAAATTCCTGACCTCAGCGACGATCGGAGTCGGTGCGGTTGGGGCGGTACTGGCCGCCATACCGTTCGTAGCTTCCTGGGAACCTTCCGAGCGGGCCCGCGCCCTGGGCGTGCCGACCGAGCTCGACCTGTCCAAGGTCGATCCGGGACAGATGGTCATCGTCCTGTGGCGTAAGCAGCCGATCTACGTGGTGCGGCGCACGCCGGAAATGGTAGCCAGCCTGATGGGACACGATGACCGGCTGAAGGATCCGGAGTCGGCGTCCTCCGAGCAGCCCGACTACTGCAAGAACACCCAGCGCTCCCGCAAGGCCGACATCCTGGTGCTGATCGGCATCTGTACCCATCTGGGCTGCCTGCCCAAGCAGCACTTTGCCGCCGGCGATCCCGAGCTCGGCCCGACCTGGCCGGGCGGCTACCTGTGCCCCTGCCATGGCTCGCGGTTCGATCTGGCCGGCCGCGTGTTCGACGGCTCCCCCGCCTCGGTCAATCTACGCATCCCGCGCTACAGCTTTCCGAACGAGAACCGCCTCATCGTGGGCGTCGATGAGAAGGGAGAGGCGTAATGGCCGTCCAGAGCGAGTCCGCGTCGCCGGCCGTCGTCACAACACCGCAGGCCGCGGCGCCCAGGAAGGGCTTCTACGCGTGGCTGGACAAGCGCCTGCCGGTCAGTGAGTTCATCGAAAGTCAGCTCACCGGCTACTTCGCGCCGAAGAATTTCAACGTCTGGTACTTCTTCGGTTTCATTGCGCTCGTCGTGCTGGTGCTGCAGCTGGTCACCGGCATCTTCCTGACGATGTTCTACAAGCCGGGCGAAGCGACCTCCTTCGACTCGGTGCAGTTCATCATGCGCGAGGTCGATTTCGGCTGGCTGATCCGCTACATGCACTCTACCGGTGCATCGGCGTTCTTCGTCGTCATCTACCTGCACATGTTCCGGGCGTTTCTGTACGGCTCGTACAAGGCGCCGCGCGAGCTGCTGTGGCTGGTCGGCATGCTCGTGTACCTCGCGCTGA
>CAZLYG010000597.1:0-3080 GCA_964563075.1 uncultured Steroidobacteraceae bacterium
CAGCAGGAAAGCACTTGCGAAGGCGGCGCTGGCGATGCCGCCGAGCGCTGTGAACACGACGATCCAACCGAGCAGGGGCATTTGCCGATTCTTTATGCTTGTTCGAGACCTATCCGGTCATCCTAGCACGCACGTCAACTCCCCTTGCGCGCTCGAGTCCAGCCAGATCAGCGCGGCCATGCGGCCGCAGCGGCCGTCGCGCCGACAGGAGAAAAACCGTTCCGCATCCGCGTACGTACAGGCATCGCCGCCGGAGATCTCACGCACCCCCAGTTTCAACAGGCGGCGGCGTGCAAGGGCAGGCAGGTCGCACTGCCAGCGGCCACGCGAGTTCGGCTCGAAGTCGGCGGCCGCAGCAGCGTCGCCGTCAACGAATGCTGCGCGCACCTCATCGCCCACCTCGAAATGGCGACGGCCGATGCCCGGCCCCAACCAGGCACACAGCTCCGGTCCATCGACCCCCAATGAGCGGACCGTCGCCTCCAACACTCCGGCCGCCAAGCCGCGCCATCCGGCGTGCGCGGCGCCCACTGCTGAACCATCGCGCGCCGCGAAAAGCACGGGAATGCAATCGGCGACCTGGATGACGCACACGCGATTCTCGCGTCGGGTGAAGGCTGCATCCGCGACACGCGGTGACGCATCGCGATCGAGATCTGCTACCCCGGTCGCATGAATCTGCTGCAGCCAGGTGGGCTCGGTGGGCAGTCCCAGCTGTTCGCCAAGGCGCCGCCGGTTCTCTTCTACCGACTGCAGGGGGTCCCCCACGTGAGTGCCTACATTCAGAGAATCGAACGGAGGTGCACTGACTCCCCCGGTCCGCAGCGTGAAGGCGGCGTGCACACGGGCAGGCACGGGCCACCGCGGCGCGATGATTCCGATCTCGCTCATGATTCGCGCGCGTCGGCCTCCAGCGCCGACAGCAGGCGGGTCATATCCTCGGGCAGCGGGGCGTCCCACTCGATGGCGCGCCCAGTTGTGGGATGCACGAGCGCCAGGTGGGCTGCATGCAGCGCCTGACGCCTGAACGCATTCAGTTCTGTGACGAGGTTCGGACTCGATCCCGCAGGCAACCGCCGGCGGCCGCCGTAGAGGGGATCGCCCGCGACCGGGAAGCCGATATGGGCCAGGTGCACACGGATCTGATGCGTACGCCCCGTCTCGAGCTGGGCTCGAACCAGTGTGTGTCCCCGAAATCGCTTTACGACACGATAGTGGGTCACCGCCGGCCGGCCATCCGCGCGCACGCTCATGCGAGTCCTCTGGGTGCGATGGCGGCCGATCGGCTCATCGACGGTACCGCCGGCGGTCATGACCCCCGTGCACACTGCAAGGTAGTGCCGCTTGACCTCGTGCTCAGCAAGAGCGGCCACCAGCGCAGTGTGAGCCTCCGGTGTCCGCGCCACGACCAACAAGCCGCTGGTGTCCTTGTCCAGCCGGTGCACGATCCCCGCCCTGGGCACCCAGGCGAGCTTGGGATCGAGAGCCAGCAGTGCATTCTGTAACGTGTGCCGCACATTGCCCGCGCCCGGATGGACCACGAGCCCCGGGGGCTTGTTGATCACGAAGAGCGCACGGTCCTTGAACACGACCTCCAGCGGAAGCGCCTCGGCCTCGACCTGCGCGCTCGCTTCCAGTTGAGCATGGATACGGACGCGCTCTCCGCCCAGCACCTTGTCCTTACCCCGCAGCCTTCGTCCATCGACCTCGACATCGCCGGTCTCGATCCACCCCTGCAGGCGTGCCCGCGAATACTGCGGCAGTGCCTTGGCGAGGGCCTGGTCGAATCGCAGCCCGGCCAGATCCGGGGCCAGCTCCAGCTCGTGGGTGCGGAACTCCCCGGCCGCGTCGGCGGTCGGAAGTCCAGCCCCGAGATTCGATATACTCGGCAGGTTCACGCGGCGCGAAGCCAACGAAAGGTCCTCACTCGATGTCTGTGTCTGTTCCGCTGCGCGGCTGCGTGCTCGCCCTGTGCATGATCCTGGTCACCCTCGCCGGGTGCCGGACCCACCGGGACGACTTGACCAAGTCGAGCCCCGAGGTGCTGTACAAGAAGGCCAAGAGCAGCCTCAACTCTTACGACTACAACTCCGCGATCAAGATCTACGAGCAGCTCACGGCCCGCTACCCGTTCACCCCCCAGGCCCGCCAGGCGCGCCTGGATCTGATCTACGCATACTACCGTGCCGGCGAAAGCGAGTCCGCGACGGACGCCGCCGACACTTTCGTCCGCGAGAATCCGACACATCCGCGCGTCGACTACGCCTGGTACATCAAGGGCCTGGTCGATTTCGAGCGCACGCCGAACGGCATGGAGCGGCTGTTTCACGCGGACCTCACCAAGCGGCCGCCGACGACAGCGAAAAAGGCATTCACCGCCTTCCGCACGGTCGTCGAGCAGTACCCCAAGAGCGAATACGCCCACGACGCACAGCAGCGGATGATCTACCTGCGCAACCGCCTCGCCGACTACGAGGTGCACGTGGCGGAGTACTACATGGAACGCGGTGCATTCGTCGCCGCCGCAAATCGCGCTAAGGGCGAGATCGAGCAGTATGACGGTGCCCCGGCAACGCAGCAGGCGCTGGCGATCCTGATCGAAGCCTACGACCGGCTCAATCTGCCCGAGCTGTCCGCGAATGCCCGCAAGGTCTATCAGGCGAACTACTCCGGCCAGGTGAGGGCCCAGACCGCCGAGGTCAAACGGCACTGGTGGAAATTCTGGTAGGACGCTCTGCCGGGTGACAGCGGCACGAGGCGCCGAGGGGTGCCGGAGCGTCGCCGCTACCGGCGGTAGCCGTTGGTGACTGGGTAGCGCCAATCCCGCCCGAATGCGCGGCGGCTGACGCGCACCCCGGGCGGAGCCTGGCGGCGCTTGTACTCGTTGCGCTTCACCAGATCGAGCACCCGCCCGACGGTCGCGCGATCGAATCCCCGCGCCTGGATCTCGTCCACCGTCAGATCCTCCTCGATGAAGGCCTCCAGGATCGGGTCCAGCACCTCGTACGGAGGCAATGAGTCCGAATCCTTCTGGTCGTGGCGCAGCTCGGCGGACGGCGGCCGGTCGATGACCCGCTGCG
>CAZLYG010000598.1:0-3075 GCA_964563075.1 uncultured Steroidobacteraceae bacterium
GGGTTCTGGCGCATGGCAATCTCGACCTTCTGGCGAATGGTCGGATTGTCGTGCGTGCTGATCGCCGGCTGCTCGACCGTCGGCGCTTCCGGATCGAAGTCCGGAATCATCGAGGTGTCCAGCGCCGTGTCATCGGCACGGCCGAGCTTCTGCGTCATCTGCCGGGTGGTCCCGGTAGCGGCGCCGATGAAGTTCTGATCGATCGCGGCATTACGGTCGGTGGCCGTGCCGAGGGTCGAGGAGGCGGCCGTGTCGCCCAGTGCCGAGCCGATGTCGAGGTCGACTTCGCCGGGAGCCTGGCCCGGGACAGGCTCGCCGAGCAGATCGAAATCGACGCGGCTCTGGCCGCCTTCCAGATTGAGATCCACCCCGCCCGCGGTCGCGCCGCTGACGCCGCCACCGGCGGAGAACAACGGATCCTCCGGAGCGAGCTGCTTGCCCATGATGACGATCTTCTCCCACTCACCGGGAGCCGCGTTCTCACGCGTCTCCGCCAGCTCGCGGGCGGTCTGCAGGAACTGATCCTTGTTGCCCCAGACGAAGAATACTTCCAGCAGCTTCAGCTTCAGGTCGCGCCGTCCCGGCTCGCGGCTGATGGCGATGCGGATCAGGTCGGCGGCCTGATCGTACAGGCCGTAAGCCATGTGGAAGTCAGCCTCGGCCAACGGATCGCCCTGATCGAGATTGATCGCCGTGTCGCTGCTGATCGTCTCGTCGGATGAAACGTGTTTGGCCGCGGCCGTCGCGGAAGCCGACCCGCCGGGGATCCGGGGCCGCTCATGCGTGCCCGACTCCTCGACCAGGAAGGCATCTTCACGCGGCGTCGCGGCCTGTGAAGGGCGCACTTGGGGCCCCTGGTGGGTCCCCGTGTCCCCGGATGCAAAACCACCGCCGGCCGATCCCGCCCCGGCGGCTGCCAGGCGGCCCAGAGAGTCGTCGAAATCATTCTGCCGGCGCGAGCGCAGCGTCTTGATGCCAAACCATCCGAGGACCAGCGCCACGAGGAGGGCCAGCGCCCACCAGTAATCCATCAGCGAATCGAGAATGCCGCCACCGGATTCCGAAGCCGCAGCCGGCGGGGGCGCCACCTTGTGTGGCTTCACGACGGGCGTGGTTGCGGCCGCGACCGGGGGCGCGGCCGGAGGCGGTGTCGCGGCTGCTTCAGGCTGTGCGGCAGGCGCCGGCGGCGGCGTTTCGGCCACTGGCGGCGCGGGAGGTGTAGCAGGGGGCGCAGCGGCCGTTGCGGGCGGCTGGGCAGGGGCTGGCGCGGGGGCCGGAGTCGGCTCGGGCGCCGGTGCCTGGGCGTTCTGCTTGGCGGCCAACTTCTTCTGCAGGTCGGCCAGCTCGGCATTGCGCATCTCGAGCAGACGCTTTTGCTCGCTGAGCTGTCCCTCCAGGTCGTGCACCTGACCCTGCAGAGCCTTCACTTCGGCGGTGTCACTACCTGCAGCCGTGCCACCGGGCTCGCTCGGGGAGACCAGCCTCAGATGGCCGGGCTGGCTGGCATTGGCGGCCTGTGAAGGAGCCGCACCACCGCGCCACGCAGCGTATTGGCGACGGATTTCGGCTGACGCCGCGCTCGCCGACACGGCGGCAACGGTCGACTCGTCCGGCATCCGCAGCACTGCGCCGGAGCGCAGGAGGTTCATGTTCTGATCGAAGGCGCGCGGGTTGGCCTGAAAGATCGCCAACATCCACTCGTGTGTCTCTTTCGAGTTGGGGCCGCCTCCGGAGACGCTGCTTGCAATCGCGGAGAGGGTCTCGCCACGTTTCACCAAGTGTGTCTCGTCGCCAGGATTGACGACGGGACTACCGTTGGATGCAGAGGCCGGAGTGGGAGACGGAGAGGCAGTGGGAGCCGGCGGAGGCGGCGCAGCCGCCGCGGGCCGGGAAATCTGACCCTCGTGCGCACCCGAGCCGGCCGCAGGCGCAGCCACCGGGGCGTTGTTGGCCGTCCCCTGGTTGGGCGTGTACACCGGAGGATCGAGCAGCATCGTGTATTCGCGGGTGGTGTGCCCGCGCGCCCAGTCCACTTCGACCAGAAGCGTCACGAACGGCTCGGTGATCGAGTCCGTGGACTTCAGCCGGATGACTGAACGACCGTCCGTCCCGCGCTCGGCCTTCACCGTCACGTTGCTGAGAAACACGGGCCAATCCAACCCGTGCTGCACAAACACATCGCGCGGAGCGATCTGCACCTTGAGGCTCTGCAGCTCCTCAGGGGTAGCATCCAGATCGATGGTGGCATCGAGCGGAGCATTCAGCGGAGACAGGAGATGAATGTCTCCGAGACCGAGCGCAAACGCTGCTGAGGGCATCACCAACAGCAGTGCCAGCGCCCGGCTTGAGCGTTTGGCGACCATTACGACACCCACGAAGGCATCAGTTATAAAAAAGCTTTTAGAAACAATCGAGTGGACAGCTTTTCGCGAACCCACCCGCGCTGAACGGGGCAATATAACTTAATTCGCCCGTGCGGCCAAAGCCTGTGCGATCTGCACAGTGTTCGTAGCAGCTCCCTTGCGCACGTTGTCCGCGACGACCCATAAGTTAAGTCCCCTCTCGGCGGACGAATCTTCACGTATTCTCCCCACATAAACTGTGTCGCGGTTCGCTGCCTCGGTAGCCGCCGTTGGGTACCCCCCTGCCCGGCGCTCATCCAGGACCTCCACCCCCGGGGCACGCTGCAACAGGGCGCGCACCTCCGCAACCGTGATCTTCGTCGCAGTCTCGATGCTGACGGCCTCGGAATGGCCGTAGAACACCGGCACGCGCACCGCGGTGGCGCTCACCCGGATATTCGGATCCTCCAGGATCTTGCGAGTCTCCCAGACGATCTTCATCTCCTCCCGGGTGTAGCCGTTGTCCTCGAACCGGTCGATCTGCGGCACGCAGTTGAAAGCAATCCGCTTGGGCACGACCCGGGCCGGCGGGGGGGCGCGCCCGCTGATGAGCGCAATGCTCTGCTCCGCCAGCTCCTCCACCGCCTCGCGGCCCGCGCCCGAGACGGACTGATAGGTGGCAACGCTGATGCGCTCGATCCCTACCGCGTCATAGATCGGCTTCAGCGCGACG
>CAZLYG010000599.1:0-3072 GCA_964563075.1 uncultured Steroidobacteraceae bacterium
CGGCGGGCCGTCCGACCGGTCCGCGCGGCCCGCGCCTGCCGCCCTCGCCTTGAGGGGCTGGAGCGCCGCACCGTCCTGTCGGTCACGATCGCGTCGACCAACGTCAATGGCAACGGCTACGCCGGCCTGGACTTCGGCCAGAGCGGCGGCTACACCCCGCCCGACAGCAACGGCGCCGCCGGGCCGTCCGAGCTCCTGTGCGCTCGAGGAGTACATCTGCTCATACCCCGCGACGCTGTTGGCATCCAACACCGACAGAACGAGCTCGGGTCGGAAGTAGATGAGCACGCCGAGCACGATGGCCGGAATTGCGAACAGTGCCGCGGAAATCCAGATGAACGCGGCGTGCGCACGTACGGTGCGCGGAAAGTCGCGCGTGAACAGCCGTATCAGGCGCTCTACCCCGAGCTCGCGGTGCTGGTATATGAGCTGATGCGCATCACCGGTGAGCTGCTCGAGCCGCTCCACCAGATAGGCGGGGTAGAAGCGGGCGCGCGCCAGGGCAAGGTGCTCGCAGGCGCGGCGGTACAGCGAGGCGACCACTTCGCCCTGTATGCGGATCCGCTCGCTGGTGAACTGCTCGCCGCGCAGCTGTGCGAGCAGCTTCTGCAGCTCGTCCCAGTCACGTCCATAGAGCTCTTCGAACTGGATAGGTGTCACGAACGTGCTCGCCAGGTGTCAGTCAGCGTCGCCCAAGAAACCACTGTGCGGCTCCGAGTACACGTCTGGTGACTTCCGGTCCTGAGCGGCCGTGGTCACCTGTGACGGTGGCCGCAAGGGCGGCGAGCTCATCCAGGCGCTCCGCGGTCAGTCTCCCCGCTCGGGCCGATAGGGCAATGACGGCGGCCTGGTCCTGCAAGGCCACCGGTACAAGCGGCGCGAAGGGCTCGGCCTGTGCCAGCATCACTTTGCGGCTTTCGCGCGGCTGGTACACCACCAGCGTCGCGGCTGCGAGATCCCCGAGACGTTTGAAGTCGCCCCGCACCAGCAGGCAAACGATCGCCGTTGCATACAGGACAGGCAGGAAGTCCGCGGCACGCAGCAGATTGCGCGTCAGCGACGCCGCCGGCGTGATCGGCAGGCCGTTATCCATCACCACCTTGAGCCCGAGCGTGCGCTTGCCCGGAGTCGCGCCCCAGCGGCTGAGCTCGAAGCACACCGGATAAAGCCATTCCAGCACAAACAACAGGATGAGAAAGAAGCCCGGGGCGAGGTTGCCGAACAGCGTCGACACCATGGAGAAGCCGATGAAGATCGCCAGGCGCAACAGCCAGTCCAGCAGGTAGGCCGCGCAGCGGGCACACAGGCCCGCCGGCCGCAGCTCCAGCACGATCCCCTCCGGGGTCTCCGCCGGAACGATCGTGTCGAGCACGATCCCTGTCACGCGCGCACCCGGAGCATCAAGCCTTGACGACAATCGTGTTCGCGATCATGTCGTGCAGGCACTGCCGCGACCCGCCGAAGATCGCCAGCGTATCCGCCAGCGGGTAGACATAGCCCAACAGTGCCGGCACCAGGCCGGTGAGGTGCAGCAGAACGGCCAGCAGTCCTGCGAGAAACCCGCCGATGAATCCGCCCAGAATGTCGTTGGCGACGTTGCGCAGCCAGAAAATCCGCCCCAGCGAGGCCTTCGAGCCGTCCGGCCGTGCCACCCGGATGCCCACGATCCGCTTGCCGATCGTCTGACCATAGCGCGCCACGAGCACGACGGTGACGATGAGCAGGATCAGCAGGAGGATCAAGCTGACCGTGGCGCCGCTGTTGACGAAATTGAGGGCCCAGGGCTGGCTGGGGTTCCAGTGGAGAAAGGCCACGACGCCGGCCGGGATGTAGAGCACGAGGCCGATCACCAGGTCGATGAGCACGGCCGCGAGCCGTTGTCCCCGACCAGCCAGTTCCACGGTGACGCTGGGATCGGCGACGTCTGCAACGCGTGCGGCTGGGGGAGCGTAGGGATTGCCAGTGCTCGGCGTGCTCATCTGTAAACCTCCCGGAGATGCCAAGTCTGCCGCAAGCGATTCTGCGCCTGCCGCGCTGCGGCTGCACCTGCGCGTGTCGCGTCGGCCCCGGGGGGCGCTGGATCAGACGGTGCCGGGCTGGCAGAAAAAGAGGTGTGCGGGGAGGACGTTCAGTGGCTCGAACTTGCGTTTGACGTAATGGAAGATTCGTTGCAGGTCCGGCAGAGCGCGGGTGGTGAACTGGTAGACGAGGAATGAGCCGTTCGGCGCCAGCGCCCCGGAAGTCTTGCGCAGGATGCGCTCCCGCAGGTCGGGGGAGAAGGTTCCCAGTGGAATTCCCGAGATGATGTAGTTGGCCTGCTCGTGGCCCTGCAAGCGCAGGATCTCATCCACCGACTCGGCCGACCCTTCCGCGACACGCAGTCGCTTGTCGGGAAATGTGGCACGCAGGAAGCGCACGAACTCGGCGTTGGTCTCGATCACGACCAGAAGCGCATCCGGACGCATGCGCGCGAGAATCTCGGCCGTGATATTCCCTACGCCCGGTCCATATTCGACGATCACTTGGGCCGCCGCCCAGTCTACCGGCTGCAGCAACTGGCGAATCAGAAAGCGCGAGCTCGGAATGATCGAGCCCAGCATCCGCGGATGGCGGAAGAAGTTGCGAGCGAACAGGAGGATATCCGCGATGCTCGTTCGGGTGCGTGTCTCAGACACGTCGTTTCCTGCGTCAGTGCGGCCCATGGCTAACTCCCAGACCCTGCAGATGGTTCCGCCGAAGGGGTGCGCCGCTTGCGTTGCGCGGCCCGAGTGAAGTCTAAGGCACTACGGGGTCTGTGTCTGTGCGGGAACAGCTGACCCCCTAACCGCCCGAGCGCTGGGCATCGTAGCCAAGCTTCTGCAGCGCCTCGACGAGCCGGTCGCGGTGATCGCCCTGGATCTCGATGCTGCCGCCCTTGACTGCGCCGCCGGCTCCGCACAGCTTCTTCAGCTGCGTGGCCAGTGCTTCCAGAGCAGGCTCCGCCAGGGGCAGCCCGGAAATGACGGACACGCCTTTGCCACCTCGTCCGGCAACCTCGCGGCCGACCCGGACCCGAGCGGGTTGACCCTGGGC
>CAZLYG010000600.1:0-3071 GCA_964563075.1 uncultured Steroidobacteraceae bacterium
GGTGAATCCGGGCAACTCCGGCGGCCCGCTGTTCTATCTGTCCGGCGTGGTCATTGGCATCAACTCGCAGATCTTCAGCCGCACCGGCGGCTACATGGGTGTCTCGTTCGCCATTCCGATCGATGTGGCGCGCAACGTGGAGGAACAGCTGGTGAAGACCGGCCACGTGGTGCGTGGCCGGATCGGCGTGACCATCCAGGATGTCAACGCGCAGCTCGCCGAGTCCTTCGGACTCGACCGCCCGCGTGGGGCTCTGGTGAGCATGGTCGAGAACGATGGTCCGGCGGCCAAGGCCGGCGTCGTGGCGGGCGATGTGATTCTGGGCGTCAACGGGCGCCCGATCGAGCGCTACGGCGAGCTGTCCGGAACGATCGCGGCGATGAAGCCGGGGGTGGATGCCAGCCTGCAGGTGTGGCGCGACGGCAAGCAGCGCACGATCCCCGTGAAAGTGGCGGAACTGAAGGAGCAGGTGCCGCAGCAAGCGAAGGCCAACGGCCGCCAGGGCGGCCGGGCACCACAGGCACCGGATGCGCTGGGGCTGAGCGTTCGTCCGCTCGAGCCGCAGGAGAAAGAACAGGCCGAGACGCAGGGCACTCTGGTCGTCGAGGATGTGACCGGGGCGGCCGCCGCCGCGGGCGTCATGTCGGGCGACATCATCCTCGGCGTGAACGGCAAGCGTGTGAAGACGTTGAAGGAGCTGCAGGACGCCTCCAAGGCGGCGGGCAAGAATGTCGCGCTGCTCATTCAACGCGATGACGCGCAGATCTTCGTCCCTCTGAAGGTCCCCTGATACAACCGAGGCGCCCAAACGAAGCGCTCTTAAGCTACTTATCGGGGGTCGCGCGCGGCGCGATCCCCCTGGGGAGTTGGGGCGAAGCCCCTAGAATGGACGATATCTACGATCCCGCTGCCGTCGAGGCCGCGGCCCAACAGCACTGGCGCGAACTGGACGCCTACCGCGCCAGGGAACACGACCCCCGCTTCCCGAAGGGGAAGTTCTACGTGTGCTCGATGCTCCCCTATCCCAGCGGCAAGCTGCACATGGGACACATGCGCAATTACACGCTGAACGATGTCGTGTATCGCTTCATGCGCTCGTCCGGCTACAACGTCATGACGCCGATGGGTTGGGACGCCTTTGGATTACCGGCCGAAAACGCGGCCATCGACAAGCGGGTCGCGCCTGCCGCGTGGACGAAAGCCAACATCGCCGACATGAAGGCGCAGTTCGCGCCCATGGGATTCGCGTTCGACTGGTCACGCGAAGTCGCGACCTGCGATCCGGACTACTACCGGTGGAATCAGTGGCTGTTCCTGCGGATGCTGAAGTCGGGCCTTGCCTATCGCAAGACGCAGGTCGTCAACTGGGACCCGGTGGATCAGACCGTGCTCGCCAACGAGCAGGTCGAGGATGGACGGGGCTGGCGATCCGGCGCGCTCGTGGAGAAGCGCGAGATACCGGGCTACTACCTGGCGATTACCCGCTATGCGGACGAGTTGCTCGAGCAGGTGCATGGCGGCCTCGAGGGGTGGCCGCATCAGGTGCGCACCATGCAGGAGAACTGGATCGGGCGCAGCGAGGGCGTCCGGTTCGGGTTCCCCTACGAGCGTGGCGGGGAGCGCCGGCTGTTGTGGGTGTTCACCACGCGCGCTGACACGATCATGGGCGTCACATTCGTGGCCATCGCGCCGGAGCATCCTCTCGCGTTGGATCTGGCGAGCGGGAGTGCCGCGCTGACGCAGTTCATCGAGGAGTGCAGAGTTGGCGGAGTGTCCGCCGCCGATCTCGCGACGGCGGAGAAGAAGGGAGTCCCCACCGGCTTCTTCGTGAAGCACCCGCTGAGCGGCGCGCAGCTCGAAGTCTGGATCGGCAACTACGTGCTCATGGGCTACGGCGAGGGTGCCGTCATGGGCGTGCCCGCTCACGATGAGCGGGACTTTGCTTTCGCACGCAAGCACCGGCTGCCCATCAGGCAGGTTCTCGCGCACCCCTCGGCGGAGCTCGATCCCACGACCTGGAAGCAGTGGTACGGCGAGAAGCTCGGCGAGTTGCGGCTCGTGAACTCGGGCAAGTACGACGGCCTGAGCAGCCAGGACGCGATCGAGACGATCGCCCGCGACCTGCAGGCGCTCGGCTTAGGCGAAAAGAAGGTGCAATGGCGCTTGCGGGACTGGGGTATCTCGCGTCAACGATACTGGGGTACCCCGATCCCGGTCATCCACTGCGAGGCGTGCGGAGTCGTCCCGGTCCCCGAGAAAGACCTTCCCGTGCTCCTGCCGGAGGATCTCGTGCCCGACGGCAGCGGCAATCCGCTGAACAAGGACGAGCGCTTCCTCGCGTGCACCTGCCCCGAATGCGGCAAGCCGGCCCGCCGGGAAACCGACACGATGGATACGTTTGTCGATTCATCGTGGTACTTCATGCGCTACTGCTGCCCTGATGCGCCGATCATGGTGGATGAGCGTGCGGACTATTGGATGCCGATGGACCAGTACATCGGGGGCATCGAGCACGCCGTCCTGCACCTGCTGTATGCGCGCTTCTGGACCAAGGCCATGCGCGATATGGGGCTGATCAAGTTCGGCGAGCCGTTCAAACGGCTGTTCACGCAGGGGATGCTGCTGGCGCATTGCTATTACCGGGAGGACGACGCCGGCAAGAAGCGCTGGTTCTACCCAGCGGAGGTCGAGCAGGAGTTTGACGAGCGCGGCTCCCCGATCCGTGCCGTCGCAATCGAGGACGGCAAACCGGTCATCTACGGCGGCATCGAGAAGATGTCCAAGAGCAAGAACAACGTCGTGGAGCCCGGGGCCTTCATCAGGCGCTTCGGTGCTGACACGGCGCGCGCGTTCGTGATGTTTGCCGGACCTCCGGATCAAAGCGCTCCATGGTCGGACGCCGGTGCCGAGGGTGTACACCGCTTTCTCAAGCGTCTGTGGTTGTTCGCCTGCGAGCAGCGCGAGCGGATCGCGAGCTCGCCGGAGCCGGTGCAGGCGACACTCGACGGCCCATCGAGGAAGATTCGCCGCGAGATCCACGGCCTGCGCGAGCGCTACCACGAGATCAGCAA
>CAZLYG010000601.1:0-1523 GCA_964563075.1 uncultured Steroidobacteraceae bacterium
CTCGGTCTGTGGTGCTGGGAAGCCATCTTCGCACCGCTCCCCGGAGCGTTCTTTCATCCCTTTCAGGCGGCCCCGGCGGACCTCCTGGCCCGTCAGTTCTGCACGCGCCGCCATGCGCAGCTCGCTGCCTGCCGCGCGAGCCTGGAGTCCGGTGACTATCGCGAGCGCATGCTTGCCGTCTTCCGCGAGAAGGCGGGCCTGGCCTCACCGTTTGTCGCATGGGATCTGCTCACACCCGAGTTGCTGAGTCTGGCGCTGGAATGCATCGCCCCGCAGCATCTGCGGTGCTGCTTCGAGCGCATCCTCGCTGACATCGGCGCGAATCGCGCCGGCCTGCCGGATCTGATCCAGTTCTTTCCTCGCGAGCGCCGCTATCGGCTGATCGAGGTGAAGGGGCCCGGAGATCGCCTCCAGGACAATCAGATCCGCTGGCTGGACTTCTGCGCGGCAAACGGAATCGATGCTGCGGTATGCAAGGTCACTTGGAGCGACTGCGCTGCCCCGCGCGCGAGCCTGCCGTTGCAGCCAGGCGCCGCGCATCCGTGAAGTACTCTATCGCCGTGCGCTCTCTGTGCGAGCTGACGGCGAAAGCCGGCGACCTGGATCTGCGGTTCACGCCCGCACCCAGTGCGCGCGAAGGCATCGAGGGCCATGCAGCTCTCGCTCGCCGTCGCGGCGCGGGATATGAGACGGAAATTGTTCTCGAACGCGAATACAGCGAGCTGCGCGTGCGCGGTCGTGCCGATGGGTACTCGGCGGCTGCGAACCGCCTGGAAGAGTTCAAAACCCATCGCGGCGATCCGGCGCGCGTGCCGGACAGCCACCGCGCAGTACATTGGGCGCAGTTGCGGATCTATGGTGCGCTGCTTTGCCGCGCCCGCGGCCTGCAGGAGCTGGAGCTGGCGCTCGTGTACTTCGACATTGCCAGCGAGGCTGAGACCGTAATCACAGAGAAGCAGACGGCACAGCAGCTCGAGGAGCACTTCGCCGTCCATTGCGAGAAATTTCTGCGCTGGGCACGTCCGGAGCTCGACCGTCGCGCGGCCCGCGATGTGAGCCTGGGTTCCCTGTCGTTTCCGTTCAGCGGACTGCGGCCCCGCCAGCGCGAGCTGGCCGAGGCCGTCTATAGAGCTGCGCGACGCGGGCGGGCGCTGCTCACTCAGGCTCCGACGGGCATAGGCAAGACGCTCGCTACTTTGTTTCCCGCCCTGAAGGCGATGCCGGCGGCCGGGTTGGATAAGGTGTTCTTCCTGGTGGCGAAAACCTCCGGACGCCGCGTCGCGATGGAGGCGCTCGCACGACTGCATGCCAGCGCTGGAAGCGTCCCTCTGCGAGTTCTGGAGCTCGTGGCTCGTGAGAAATCCTGTGAGCATCCGGATGCGGAGTGCCACGGGGATTCATGTCCTCTGGCGCACGGATTCTACGATCGGCTGCCCGCTGCCCGCAGCGAGGGAGCTGCCATCCCCATTCAGGATCATGCCGCCATTCGCTCGGTTGCCCGCAAGCACCAGGTGTGCCCGTAC
>CAZLYG010000601.1:1533-3059 GCA_964563075.1 uncultured Steroidobacteraceae bacterium
TACTATCTCGGTCAGGAGCTCGCGCGTTGGGCGGATGTGGTGGTGGCGGACTATAACTACTACTTCGACCAGAGCGCCTTGCTCCATGGCCTCACAGTGGCGAATCAGTGGAAGGTTGCGGTTCTCGTCGATGAAGCACACAACCTGGTGGAGCGCGCGCGAGCGATGTTCTCCGTTCAGCTCGATCGCAACACAGTCCTCGCGGCACAGCAGCATGCGCCGGCGCCCCTCAGAGACAGCCTGACGCGAGTGTTGCGGTACTGGGACGAGCTCGTCGGCTCACAGCAGGAGCCGTACCGTGTATTCGAGGAGGTGCCTCTCCCGCTGCTGCGCTGCCTGGAGGCAGCCATCGTCGCAATTGCGGATTTGCTCGCGCAGTTTCCGTTGGGAGCGGCCGACGAATTGTTGGAATTCTATTTTCGCGCACTGCAGCTGTGCCGTCTGGGCGCGCAGCTGGATCGCAGCACCATCTGCGACAGCGAGCGGGAGTCGCAAGCCCTGTGTCTGCGCAATGCAATTCCTGCGGCTTATCTCGCTCCCCGCTGGGCCGCGGCTCATTCTTGTGTGCTGTTCTCCGCCACACTGACACCGTTTGACTTCTACAGGGATATCCTGGGGCTGCCGCGCGACTGCGCAAGCACCGAAGTGGGCTCTCCCTTCGCCCCTGAGCAGCTGAGCGTGCGGATCGTCAGCAGCATCTCTACTCGTTTCCGACACCGCCGTCGCTCCGTCGAGCCCCTCGCTGAGCTCATCGCCCGTCAGTATCGCTTGCAGCCCGGCAACTACCTGGCATTCCTCAGCAGCTTCGCGTATCTGGAGGCGGTCGCCTCAGCGCTCGCCCAGCACGCCCCTGAGATTCCGCTCTGGCGCCAGAGCCCGGGAATGAGCGAGGCGCAGCGCGAGGAGTTCCTCGCACGCTTTGCGGAGGATTCCTGCGGGATCGGCTTCGCCGTCCTTGGAGGAGCCTTTGCCGAGGGCATCGATCTTCCGGGCCGGCGCCTGATCGGCGCGTTCGTGGCGACCTTGGGACTGCCGCAGTTGAATCCGATCAACGGAGAGATTCTCGGGCGGCTGGAGGAGCGCTTCGGGGCGGGCTACGAGTACACCTATCTGTATCCCGGAGTGCGGAAAGTGGTGCAGGCCGCCGGGCGCGTCATCCGCGGGAGCGATGACCGTGGGGTGATCTACCTGATCGATGATCGGTTCGCCCGACAGCAGGTGCGACGGCTGCTTCCCCGCTGGTGGCGCGTCTGCTAGCGTTCGCGCGTGCAGGCGCATGGCTGGCATTTCTGGATCGATCGCGGTGGTACGTTCACTGATATCGTCGCACGCGCTCCTGATGGACGCCTCAGCACCGTCAAGCTGTTGAGTGAGAATCCGGGTCGCTACACGGACCCGGCGGTCGCAGGAATCTGCATCGCTCTCGGACTGCCCGCCGACGGCACTCTTCCCGAGGCAACCATTGCCAGCGTCAGGATGGGAACCACAGTGGCCACCAATGCCCTGCTGGAGCGCAAGGGAGCGCG
>CAZLYG010000602.1:0-3049 GCA_964563075.1 uncultured Steroidobacteraceae bacterium
AGGTTCTTCACCGAGTCGCCACCTCGCGGCACGTAGGTGGCGAACACGTGATCGAACGTCCGGTTCTCTCCGATCAGGACGATGACGTGCTTGATCGGACTGCGGGTTTGCCCCTGCTCCTCAGCCTGCGCCGCCGCGGCAATCGGGCCTCCCAGCGTCAACTGAAAGGTGGCGGCCATCATCAGTGCGGCCCGAATGCGAGGTAATGGTTTGCAGACCACTTGCTTCATGAGCTGACTCCTCCCCTGCAGGTGTGACTCTCGAGACCTGACGGGGAAGAGTGAGCAGAAGTTGTTGCACTTGGATGGCACCGGGGAATATCCGTGTTCCCCACGACTAAAGCGAAGTCGATCAAACCGTCAAGGATGCGCTCGCGCAGCGGCTACCAGCCGCTCCAGCCGCGCATAGTCGGTCTTGCCGCTCACCACCAGTTGATTGCCGACAATGAGCCCTGGAGTGCCGTGAAGCCCCAACATTTGTGCCTCGCTGCGCACCCGTGCGAGTCGGGCGGCATAGTCTTGCTCATGTCGGGCTACGTCCGAGTCGATCTTCGCGACATCCAGGCCAGCGCCCTTCAGCACCGAGAGCACATCGCCCCGCGCATCGAGATCCTGCGTCGACCCGATCAGTGCGTCGTGTGCCGCCTGGTACTTGCCTTCGCGGGCGGCGGCAAATGAGGCGTATGCGGCATAGACAGAGCCGTCCCCGAAGATCGTCCAATCCTTGCGCACCAGCACTATCCCAGGGTCAGCCGTCATCAGCTTGCGCAATTCGGGTTCCAGTGCACGACAAACGGGACAGTTGTAATCGAAGTACTCTATGACCGTGACGTTCGCACCCGCGCGCCGGACGTTCGCGGGGCTGACAGTGTTTTGGAGGAGAGCTGCCAGCTGGGCCGCCTCCACCGTCCGCGTGCCCTGTGCACTGGCTACATTGGCCACGGACAGGGCCATGAGGACCCACGGCAGAGCGCGATATAGATATGGTGGCACGGAAACTCTCCTGATTCGCGCTGGCTCGCGCTACCACGAGACCGGGGATTTCCTGTGTCTATTGCACGTCCACCTTGGCTGCGGGGCGATCCTCGCTGAGGCGACCGGGGCCTCCAGGGTTTCGGCGTAGCTTCATGTATGCGCGTGGCAATCCCCGCCGCGTCAGCGTGTGTCCGCCAGCCGGTTAGCAGCCCGGCTGTGCCTGTCCGGATATCGCTCCGCACTCCAGAGGTATCTGCTTCCCCGCTGCGGAGTGTCGATCCAGCTCCATCATCATCCGTTGGGCGGCCTGTTGTTTCTCCTTCAACTGAGCTTCCGTCCAGCAGGTCTTGTGCGCGATGTGCGAGCCGACGGGTATTTCCAGCTCGCAGAACCATTTCTTGCCGTGAATGACGACGGCGCTCATTCCATGCGTGTCGATGGCGTCCTTTTGGGCCGTGGACTGGGCGTTTTGCGGGGTTTGGGAGGCGGGTGGTGGGGCTGCCAGGGACGCGGGAGGCGGCGCCGTAGATGAAAGCGCAGCGGTGGCTCCGGGTGGCGCGGTGGTTGCAGGTGGCGCACCCGTTGGAGGTGGCGCGGCTGGCGCAGCGGCTGCGGCTGGCGCAGCGGCTGCGGGTGGCACAGTCGCTGCGGGTGCGAGCTGGTCGGTCGAGGCGCCCTGGAGACCTACGCCGGCTGCATCAGAGCTCGACTGACCCGGTGTGGCGCATCCGGCGAGCAAGAAGATACCCGCAAGACCAAGCAAACTCCTGCCCCCGTGCATTTCACCGTCCTTCGTAGAGCCCGGGCAACGCGCGCGCCGGGTGTCAAAGAAGACGCATAGGAACGTGAAACCCGTAAATCCTCGCGGTGCGGACAGGTGCACCGTGCAATTGACCAGCCCCATTATGGCAATTGCGATTGACGCGTCGGTGCACGCAAGCATATCGTCTGCCGAGCTACAGGACCGGGTCATTCGGACGGGAGTTTGCCGACCGGTGGCGCAACTGGAGCGGGGGTCGGGACGGAGGGATTGGGAGGGGCGAATGGGCAGCGTCAAGAATCTGCTGATCGTGGCGAGTGTTGCGTTTGTTGCCGGGTGTGCGGGGCAGCCCCAAGTGGCTTCCACGGGGACAGCGTCAGGTCGTGAGAGTGTTGCGGCGGCTAGCCCATCTGCAGCCCCCCAATCCACGACCGCCGCGGACGCCAATGACGACGTGACCCGCGGCTATGAGCACGAGGTCGTGAAGGGCCAGGACGTCTACTGTCAGCGCGAGGCCCAGACGGGCATGAAAGTCATGCAGAAGGTTTGCATGACGCGGGCTCAGCTGGTGCGCGCACAACAACACACCCAGGATCTGATAACGAACATGGATCGAGCTTCCAGCAATGGGAAGCCGACCGAGTGCAGGACGATGGGATCGAACGCTCCCTGCTGACCCCTCAGCGCGTGATTTCACGCATCATCTCGCGCGCAATCAGAGCTCGCTGCAGCACCGATTTCTGCTCGGTCGTGTACAGAGCCTTGAGGAAGGCCTCATCCCATTCGCTCGCACCGGCTGGCGCACTGCGCGGGTCCCGTTCGAACAGAGTGAGAATGCTGGGAGCATCGGGCAATCGCGGGTCGGCCTTGAGCTGCGCGAGCGAGACCATTGCGATGTAGTCCGCGAGCTGCTCGCGACTTGCGCCCTGCAAGCGCGATGGGTCGGCGATCACAAAAACGCGATAAATGTCCCAAATGACGTTGAAGGTGAGATGCGACTCCTGTGATTTGAAATTCACTCCGTGGAACAACACACGGGTGTCCTGGGTATCGAACGGAAAGGACATGCCGGCCAGGGGCAAGTCCTCCGGAGTCTTCAGGGTGATGTGATACCAGACGCGCACCGGTCGCGGTGTTGCGATGAAGCCATGGATCAGGCTGGAAGGTGCGTCGGCGAATGTAAACGAGTGGTTGCGCTTGTTCATGCCGCTCAGCAATTCCGCCGGTTGATCCGTCAACAGCACATACAGGTTCGGGCTGCGGCACTTGTCCTCGGCGAACGGCACGCCGGCCTGCCGCGCGAGCTCGGAGATGC
>CAZLYG010000603.1:0-3048 GCA_964563075.1 uncultured Steroidobacteraceae bacterium
CAATCGCTCCTTCGTGCCTGGCCTGGGTGTCTACCAGGCCTCGACGACAGCGCCTGCTTGCAGTGGCGGTGCATCCCACGGTGTGGTCACCGGTGCGTACTTCTCTTCTCTGGGAGTTGCCAATGGCGTGGGCAATCCGCCGGCGGGCAACGGCTTCACCAACACCGACACCACCGATCCGCTGGCAGTGACGTTCAGCTGCAAGGTGAACAACGTCCCGACCGGGCCAGCGCTGCCCATCACGGTCAATTTCCAGCAGTAGGCCTCATCAACGCCCGGCGGGGATCCGAATCCTCGCCGGGCCGGACCTGGACAGGCGGTATCAATTTTCCCGTGGTGTCCCGGCCGGCGGCCATAGTCGTTGCAGCGCTCAACCGCGCGAGGTCATCGGGGCTCGCATCGCGGGACCCCGGCCGCCGAGAACTGCATCAAACATGCTCGACGGCTCGGCGCCTGGGTCACTCGCGAGGCGGGCAGCTGCTCATCGTCTACGCCGTGGCGCCCCGTCACCTCATGATATTGCCCTGCTTGTTCTGTGTCCGGTGCGTGGTCGCTTGCGCCTGCGCGGACGCGCAGCGCTTGACATCAACTTGGCTCGAGGGCCTACGCTGGAGGGCACGGGGCCGTCACAGCGGCTCTTGAGGGTGGGAATCCATGCACACCAGCTGGCTTGGTGCAGTGAGCGGGCAATCGTCGGTGCAGGCGATCATCCGTTCGATCTACGCCTTCCTGCTTCCGCAGGAGCGCGCGGCAAAGACGACGGTCTGGAGTGCGGAGCTGGGCTATCTGCACAACATGGCTCATACGCTGGTCTGGTTCCTGCTGCTCGGAGTGGTAGTGTATGCGGCGTCGCTGAATCGCCGCGGCCGCCCGGGCGCCAGCCGCTTCTCCTATCCGCATCCCATCGACGAGCCGCGCGAGAAGTTCTCGCTGCTCGGTGCGTTCCGCTACCTGCTGCCGCCGTCCTTCTACAGACATCGCTCGTTCCGCTGCGACATGCTGTTCCTGCCGTTTTCGATCATGGTGGGATTCTTCGGCCTCGCGGGGGTGACGCTGGGACCCGGCATCGTGCAGGCCTGGTTGCTGCACAGGTTGGGCCCTTCGCCCCTGCATCTGCCGGAGAACGGCTTCACGATCGCGTTGCAGGTGATACTCGTCGTGCTGGCGCGGGATTTCGGGCGCTTCATGTGGCACTACCAGGGCCACGTGGTGCCGTTCTTCTGGGAATTCCACAAGGGACATCATACCGCGGAGGTGCTGCACCCCTTCGGCGTGCGCACTCATCCGGTGGATATGTTTATCCGCAATACCTACACGGGCGCCGGCAGCGGCCTGATTGCGGGCGCGTTGATCTATGCCCTGGGGATGAGTTACGGCGTCGCGACGATCTACTACGTGGCGCTGCTCCTGGCCGTCTTCGGCGTGCTCGAGATCTTCGAGCACACGCACGTGCGGGTATCTTTCGGCAAACCGTTCAATCGGATCTTCTACGCCCCGTACATGCATCACTTTCACCACGGGGCTCTGCCGCAACACATGAACGTGAACCTCGGAATCACCGGAGGCCTGACGCTCTGGGACTCCCTGTTCGGCACGCTCTACTGGCCCACGCCGCAGGAGAAGATCGTGTGGGGCGCCTCGCTGGCAGAGTTGGGCGACAACAATCCTCACCGCACGATCAAGGGCTTTTTCTGGGGTCCGTTCGTCGCCGCGTTCGCGACCCTGCGCCGCAGAAGGCCGGCCGACGGCCTGACGCAGTCGGCCTCCGTGCCAAACACGATCGGCTGAGCACGCCACCCCTCACGCTACGCCGGCCGCGGCCCTCGAGGCTGCGGCGCGGCTCCCCATCAGCGGGGCGTCAGCGCACTGCTCCCTCGAGCCAGTTTAATCAGGTCCCGCAGCTCCCCGTGCTCAGCGGATCGGGCAGGGAATAAAATCGACGTCCGCCCGGTCTGGACATCGAGGAGTCGGCTGCACCGCTGGAGGCCGATGCGGCATTGAAGCAAGGGGAGACACCATGGTCGTTGTCAGGAACCGCATCGGCGCGACAAAGTCGCTGGTCGCCGCCGATCAATTCACCACAGAGGCCGACACTACGCCGCCAGCCGGCAAAGGCGCAGGGTTTCGTCCGCACGAGCTCCTCGAGGCGGCGCTGGCCAGTTGCGCCGCGATCAGCTTGCGGATGTTCGCCGATGAGCGGGGTATTGCGCTCGAGGCGGTGGCGGTCTGCGTAGAGCTCGACCGCTCCCATACGGACGCAACCGTATTCCGCACCACCATTGATCTCGAGGGCGATCTTTCCGATAGAGAGCGCATGCTCCTCCTGCAAGCCGGGCGCAGCTGCCCCGTCCGCAGGACGCTCTCCAGGCGCCTGTCTTTTGCAGACCCCGCGATGCTGCGATGAGTGCAATGGACGACAGCCTTGCCCGCGTCGCCGCCTTCCTGATCGAGGCCGAACGTCTGAAGCTCGTGGAACGCAAAGCATATGTGAGCACCGGCGCGCGGCGGGAAAACTCTGCCGAACACAGCTGGCATCTCGCACTGGGTTTGCTGACCCTGGCTCGAGAGCTCGATATCGAGCTCGATCTGCTCAGGGCCTTGAAGATGGCCATCATCCACGACGTTTGTGAGATCGACGCGGGCGATACGCCCGCCTACGGACCCGAGCGTCCCGACCAGCACGACGCGGAGCGTAGATGCGTCGACCGGTTCGCGGGCTACGGGGTGGCCTTCGGTGGTGAGCTGCGCGAGCTGTGGCTGGAGTACGAGGCCCAGCAGACACGCGAAAGCCGTTGGCTGAAGGTGCTCGATCGCGTGATGCCCTTCATCGTGAATATCGCCTGCGAGGGCAAGAGCTGGCAGGAGCAATCCATCAGCCGCTCCCAGCTGCTGAAGGTCAGCGAGCCCGTGCGTCAGCATGCACCGGAGATATTCGCGTGGATGATGGGGGTAGCCGACGAGTGTGTACGCAAGGGCTGGTTGAGAGCCGGATGAGCTGAGGGATCTGCGCGATGAGCCACAAGCGGGTGTTGCTGACAGCGGCCCTGG
>CAZLYG010000604.1:0-3039 GCA_964563075.1 uncultured Steroidobacteraceae bacterium
GCGCAGCAGCTGGTTGTATTTGGCCATCCTGTCGGACCGGGACAGCGACCCGGTCTTGATCTGGGTGGCCGCGGTCGCCACGGCGATATCGGCGATCGTGCTGTCCTCCGTCTCCCCGGAGCGATGTGACACGACCGAGGCGTACCGGGCCTCATCCGCCATGTGGATCGCGGCCAGCGTCTCCGTCAGCGTCCCGATCTGATTGGGCTTGATCAGGATCGCATTGGCAATGTGCCGCTCGATGCCCTCCCGGAGAATGCGGGTGTTGGTCACGAACAGATCGTCACCCACCAGCTGGATGCGCTCGCCCAGGGCGCGCGTGAGCTGGCTCCAACCCTCCCAGTCGGACTCGCTCATCCCGTCCTCGATGGTGATGATCGGATACTTCGCGGCCAGCTCGCCCAGGTAACGCGTGAACTCCTGAGCGGAGAACGATCGCCCCTCCGCTTCGAGCTGGTAGTGGCCATTCTTGAAGAACTCCGACGAGGCGACATCCAGCCCCAGGTAGATGTCCTTGCCGGGCCGATATCCTGCCTGCTCCACGGCCTGCAGAATCACCCCGAGCGCGGCCTCGTTCGATTCCAGATCCGGCGCGAAGCCCCCCTCGTCACCGACGGCTGTCGACAGGCCGCGGGAGTTGAGGATCTGCTTGAGCGCGTGGAACACCTCGCAGCCGTAGCGCAGGGCCTCACGAAAGCTCGGCGCGCCCACCGGCAGAATCATGAACTCCTGGATATCCAGGCTGTTGTTGGCATGCGCCCCGCCATTGATGATGTTCATCATGGGCACGGGCATGACCGGCTCGCGGCCGCTCGTCAGCGCACCACCGAGATGGCGGTAGAGCGGTTGCCCGGCATCGCGGGCTGCAGCATGCGCGGTCGCCAGCGACACGGCGAGCAGCGCGTTCGCGCCCAGCTTGCCTTTCGTGTCGGTGCCATCCAGCTCGATCATACGGCCATCGATGCCCGCCTGGTCACGCGGATCGGCTCCCAGCAAGGCCTGCCGCAGCACGCCGTTGGCATGCTCAACCGCCTTCAGCACACCCTTGCCGCCGAAGCGCTTCTTGTCGCCGTCGCGCAGCTCGACGGCCTCGCGCGTTCCGGTCGAGGCACCTGAGGGCACGGCGGCACGCCCCGACACACCGGAGTCGAGAATCACATCGGCTTCGACGGTGGGATTGCCGCGGGAGTCGATGATCTCGCGCGCGCGGATGTCACTAATGCGGCTCATAGCAAGGATTCCTCCAGGGGACGAGCCTTCACGGCCTCATCCAGCTGTTTCAGTGTCCTCAGCAGCGGCTCCATCCGGTCCAGGGGCCACGCATTCGGTCCGTCCGACAGCGCCTTGGACGGCTCGGGGTGGGTCTCCATGAACAGCCCGGAGATTCCGGAGGCGATGGCGGCCCGCGCCAGCACGGGGATGAATTCACGTTGGCCGCCCGAGGCGCTGCCCTGCCCTCCGGGCAATTGCACGGAGTGGGTCGCATCGAACACGACGGGGCACTGCGTGTCCCGCATGATCGACAGCGAGCGCATGTCGGACACCAGGTTGTTGTAGCCGAACGAGAAGCCGCGCTCGCACACCATGATGGCCTCGTTGCCGGTGGAGCGGGCCTTGTCGACCACGTTGCGCATCTCCCAGGGGGAGAGGAACTGGCCCTTCTTGATGTTGACGGGCTTGCCTTGCGAGGCGGTATTGAGGATGAAATTCGTCTGCCGGCACAGGAAGGCAGGTGTCTGCAGCACGTCAACGACGGCGGCGACCTCCTCGAGCGGCGTGTCCTCATGGACATCCGTCAGCACGGGGACGCCGAAGCTGCGACGGATCTCCTCGAGCACTTTCAAGCCGGCCTCGATGCCCGGCCCGCGATAGCTGGCGCGCGAGGAGCGATTGGCCTTGTCGTACGAAGCCTTGAAGACGAACGGAATACGCAGTGCAGCCGTGATCTCGCGCAGCCGGCCGGCAATCTCCTGCGTCAGCGTGGCGCTTTCGATCACACAAGGCCCCGCGATCAGGAAAAAGGGCCGCTCGAGCCCTATATCGTGGGCGCCTAGCTTCATGCCCCTGCCGCTTGTGGAAGCTGCGATGCCCGCTGCGCACGCGCTGCGCGGATGAATCCCGTGAACAGCGGATGTCCGTCGCGCGGCGTGGAGGTGAACTCCGGATGGAACTGAGTAGCCACGAACCAGGTGTGGTTCGGGATTTCGATCACTTCCACCAGCCCGTCGCGGGAGAACCCGCTGAAGCGCAAGCCGCCCTGGCGATAGCGATCCAGATAGTTGTTGTTGAACTCATACCGATGCCGATGGCGCTCGGAGATCATGTCCCGCGCAAAGATCTCCCGCGCACGCGTGCCGGCGCCCAGCACGACTTCCTGCGCTCCGAGCCGCATGGTCGCTCCCAGGGCGGAGGACTCATCGCGTACCTGCGTCCCGCGCGACTGGTCCTGCCACTCGGAAATCAGAGCAATGACCGGGTGTGGCGTCGCGCGGTTGAACTCGGTACTGTTGGCATCCGCCAGGCCGAGCGCATGGCGGCCGAACTCCACGATCGCGACCTGCATTCCCAGACAGATGCCCAGGTAGGGGACGCCGTTCTCGCGGGCGAAGCGTGCCGCCTGGATTTTCCCCTCGATGCCGCGCTCGCCGAAGCCTCCGGGCACCAGGATTGCATCCATGCACTTCAGACAATGCGTGCCGTGCTGCTCGATGTCGGTGGACTCGATGTAATGGATGTTCACGCGCGTGCGCGATTTCAATCCGCCGTGCATGAGCGCTTCGTGCAGCGACAGATACGAATCGCGGATCTGCACGTACTTGCCGACCATGGCGATATCGACCTGGCCATCCGGATTGGACTTGGCGCTCACCACGTGTCGCCACTCCGCCAGGTCGGTCGTGGGCACCTCCAGGCTCAGCTTGTCGACGATGATCGCATCGAGCGCCTGCTCGTGAAGCAGCAGAGGAATCTTGAAGATGTCATCCGCATCGACCGACGCCGTGGCTTCCTTCTCGCTCATTTGCGTGGCTGTCCTGGCAC
>CAZLYG010000605.1:0-3022 GCA_964563075.1 uncultured Steroidobacteraceae bacterium
CCCCGCGTGGCCGCGGGTCCTCAGTGTGGGAGGCACACACCTGATGCCCAGGTGTTGGGCGAGCGGAATGGCGCGCAAGCGGTTGAGTTGGCGCGACAATCGGTGTGTTACAAGTGCTCGCGAGTGTGTCACAGGGCGTGACACAAGGTTGAGAGATCAGTGGCTTGCCTGTTTACGGGGAAGGGCCGGCGGGGGTGCTCTCTGGAAAGATCTCTGAGGCGATGGCGACCAAGCGCTCGAGGTAGTGACGACCTGCGATGCTGATGAGGTTGCAGACCAGAGGCTGGTCGATCAGCTTGCCGCTGGAGAACACCAGCACGCCGTCGTGGCGCTCGAACATGTTGAAGACCGAGCCGGCCGGATCGCTGTGCACGAGCTTGTGGAGCATGGTGCGGAAACTCTCCTGCAGATCCGCCGGCGCCGCCGGGTGCATCCCACTCAGCAAGTCATCGAAGGAAGGTTGCGAGCGACGCGGCCAGCCGGCGCGCCACGCCTCAACCGCCTGCGGGTGGCTGCGCAGGTAGTGGATCGTGCCCGCTCGCTCGATGAGCGGCCGGAGCAGGATCGCCGCTGAGTACAGATAGGCCTGGCGGATCAGCTCGCGGATGCTCAGGGCGACGCTGATGCCTTGCGGAAGGATCTCGGTAGCGGCGATCTGCAAGGGCGAGAGCGGCTTTACGAACGTGCGCCGTGCCGACCTCCGGGTTGGTGCGCATCGCCTGCGGGATCGCTTTATCGAAAGCCAGCAGGTGCGGTTGGCCGAGGTACGGCTCATCGTGGGGCAAGTAGACGGGCTTGATGTCTGGCATGGCGCGCAATCACTCATCGACCGGCTGTCGTGTGTGACGTTCTGGGCCGCGATCGAGGGCGTGCAGGATAGCCGCGTGGCCGCTCATGCTAAACACACGAGGCACGGTCGCGTCGTCGTCGGCCGCGCTCCGGGCCGATCTGGGCTGCCGAAGGTGTGGGGCAGGATAGGCGGCGAGCGCCTCAGAGGGCCAAGGGTGGGCCGGCTTGGCCGGAAAATCCGCACCTTGATGAAGGCAGCTCAGCCGCTGGGAGGCTCGTAGTCCGGTAGCAGGTCTTTGGCGCCGGGCTGACGGCGCTTGTGGATGAGCGTCACGATGAAGACGGTCCCGTTGCGCAGGTGGTAGACGATGCGCCAGGAGTAAGCCGGGATCTCGCGTAGGGCCGGGTCGTTGAGCTCGGGGACCCTGCGGCCCGGGTGGGGTGGCTCGGTTAGGGTATCGGCCTTGCGGAGGATCTCGTGTGCGACGCGCTGGGCGTTCGCTCGGGAGTCCTTGGCAATGTAGTCGTGGATGGCCTTGAGGTCGGCCCGAGCCCGTGGTGTCCAGATGACCATCGGCGGATCACCACTGCTCGATCTCGCGCGCGAGCTCATCGCTGGAGATGCCGCGCCCGGCCTCTACATCCTGCATGCCCTGACGAACCTTATGGAGCACGTAGAGCCGATAGAGGATCTCGTCGAAGGGTACGTTGTCGGGCAGACGCTCGATGGCCTCGATGGCGTCCTGCTTGTCGGTATGGGCGTGCATGGAACCCTCCGGGTGTGATCCTCGATCTTGGGGAACGCTCAGGCGGTCTTGGAGATGAACGCATCGATGGTGCGCAGCAGTGCTTCCTGATCGCGCTTCGGCAACGCATCGATGGCCTGCAAGCGGCGCGAGAGGCGGCGGTTCTTCAGGCCCGCTCGGCTGACGGGCTCGCGCTTCAATCCCAGCAGCTCATCGGTGCTCACGTCCAGCACCTTGGCGATCGCCACCACGACATCGGCGGGGATGCGGATCACGTCGTGCTCGTAATCGGAGACGACCGGCTGGGTGATGGCGAGCCGCTCGGCGAGCTCCTTCTGAGTGAGGCCGCGCTCTTTGCGCAAGGTGGCGATCCGCGCCCCGATCGAGTCGCTCGGATCCTGTGAACTCGTTCGATCCACTGCCCGCGGCACCTGCGTGTCTCCCCAACCGAGAATGGCAGCGGAGAGTGTAAGGGTGGGTTCGCAGGTGGCCGGGGTGGACATGGTGTGGGCCTGTTGAGCAATATAGGTAATACCTATAATATCCGTTCCGCCCCGGAACGGCGAGCGAGCAGGTGAAAACGAGAGGTCCGGGGCTTGACAGGTTTTTGGGAGGTGAGCCGATGGCGCGGATCCCGGATGCGGAGCTGGAGCGCTTGAAGTGCGAGGTGAGTCTCGCGCGCCTCATCGAGGGTCAGGGGATCGTACTCATCGCGCAGGGCAAGGATCTGGCCTGCCGCTGCCCGTGGCACGAGGGTGATGACACCCCAAGCTGCGTAATCACGCCCAAGACCAACCTGTGGCACTGCTTCGGCTGCAACGCCGGCGGCACGGTGATCGACTGGGTGATGCGCTCACACCGGGTGTCCTTCCGTCATGCGTGCGAGCTGCTCCTGAAGGAGCATCCCTCCTTAGCCGCCGCGGTCTCTGCGTCCGTGCCGGCTCGGAAAGTGTCCGCGGGGAAGCTCCGTGCGGCGCAGTCGTTCTCTGCGAGCGTCGGTGAGGCTGAGGGTGATCAAGCGTTGCTCGATCAGGTGATCGACTTCTATCACCAGACACTCAAGGACAGTCCCGAGGCGCTCGCGTATCTGGAGAAGCGCGGCTTGGGATCGATGGAGTTGATCGAGCGCTTCCGGCTGGGGTATGCGAACCGGACACTCGCCTATCGGCTCGCTCCGAAGCAGTACAAGGCAGGGGCGCAGATGCGCACCGCGCTGCAACGGGTGGGTATCCTGCGCGACTCCGGTCACGAGCACCTGAACGGCTCGATCGTGGTCCCGCTACTCGATCATGCGGACGGCACCGACCGTCCGCACGTCGTGGGCGCCTATGGAAGGAAGCTCCTGGACAACCTGCGTGCAGGGACTCCGAAGCACCTGTATCTGCCGGGGCCACATCGCGGCGTACTCAATCGCGAAGGCCTCCGGGGTCAACCGGAAGTGATCTTGTGCGAGGCGCTGCTGGATGCGCTCACCTTCTGGAATGCCG
>CAZLYG010000606.1:0-3012 GCA_964563075.1 uncultured Steroidobacteraceae bacterium
TCTACACTTCTCGACGCACGTACTTTCTAGAGTTGACGTCGACGGCCGAGACCTGGATGGCGTCCGTCTCCTGGGAGTATCCGCAGGACCGCCTGTTGGCTCTCAAGACAGCCAATCATGAACGCGAGAGCGCGCAGCCCGTCCAGGAGAACGTGCCCCTCGATCGACTGCAGTTCCGCTATGCCATCAGTGGCGATTCCCCGCCCTGGCGCCCAGAGCGGGCTTTCGACGATGGCGCGCGGGTCTACATCGAGTTTCCGGCCGCCATCGCGCAAGGCGAGATGCCTCCCCTGTTTGTCATCGGCACGAACGGCGATGCCGAGTTGGTCAACTATCGTGTGCGCCCCCCGTACTACGTCGTGGACCGTCTGTTCGGAGTCGCGGAGCTGCGTCTCGGCGGCGAAAAGGCCGCGATCGTACGCATCACTCGGACCGATCTGGCAGCCCCGGATACACATCGGAGTCGATCACGATGACCTCCGGCGATGCTGGACGAAACCCCATGACCGCAGGCTCAGCGGACGCGCCAGCTTCGACACCGGCGTCCATCGCGAGCCCAGACGCTGAGCGCGGTCCGGTGGCTTCTGCTTTGCCTCCTGGAGCCGACCGCAAGGAATCACCCGAGCGCCTTCTCCTGCGACGCACTCCCCGTCCTGTGACCCGATTCAACCGCACAACGCTCGCGGTTCTGATTGGAGGCCTGTCGATATTGGTGCTCATCGCTACTCTGTGGGGTCTGCGCAGACCCCCTCCGAAACCGGACACCGCGGCCGATCATGAGGGCAAGGTGGATCATGCCGCACGTGCAGAAGGGCTCGATGCGCTCCCACGCGATTACGCAAGCATCCCCAGGCCTCAACCGCCGCCGCGCCTGGGCGCTCCCATTGGAGAGCTCGGCCGGCCTGTGATTCGCGAGGAGCAAGCGGCCGGCCTCCAACCGCTGCCGGAGCGGCCGAGTTTCTCGCCGAACCCGGAGGAGGACGCGCTACGGACGCGACGCTTGCAAGAAGTGCAGGAAGCAGAGGCCGCCAACAAATCGCAGGTCATCGTTCAACTCAAGCGTTCCCAGCAGACGCCCCCCAGCTCGCCGCCCTCCGAAGCAGCTCCCGGACCTGGGACTGTCGCAGGAGGAGCACCTCAGCCCCCATCTCGCGCCGAGGGCGCGGTCGGGCCACAAGAGCACAAAGAGGGATTCCTCACAGGCTCGGCGTCAAATCCCGATGCTCGGATCTACAGTGCAGCCACATTGCAGACCCCTCGTTCATCGGCTCAGTTGATGGCAGGGACGATCATCCCGGCGGCGCTGCTGACGGGTATCGACTCGGATCTCCCAGGAATGATCATGGCGAGCGTGACCTCCCCGGTCTACGACTCCGTGACGGGGCGCCTGCTCCTGATTCCGCAAGGGGCGCGATTGCTAGGCCAGTACGACAGCCAGGTCGCTTACGGACAACGCCGAGTCCTGCTCGTGTGGACACGGCTCATCATGCCCGACGGCTCGTCCATCCTGCTCGATCGCCTTCCTGGGACAGATACGACCGGGCAGGCGGGCCTCGAGGATCAGGTCGATTGGCACATCGAGCGACTCGCCGGAGGAGCCGCTCTGTCGACGGTCCTTGGCGTGGCTTCGGCACTGGCAACGCCCAATCGCAGTGGATCGCAGGGCGTTCTGGTGATCGCGACCCAGCAGAGCGTCCAGGACACCGCTAACCAGATTGGTCAGGAGATCACCCGGCGAAATCTCGACGTGCAGCCGACGCTGCGGATTCGTCCGGGCTTCTCGTTGCGCGTGATAGTGAACAAAGACATCACATTGCGCCCATACGCCTCGTGACACTTGGAACCGGGATACACAGAATGGAACCACAGATCACACGTTCCCACATCACGGAGGAAGGGCGACCCTCACTCGATGGTGCCACCGCTCAACCTTCGGGCGCGATCGTCCGGCTGTCCGAGTCAGACTGGCAATTGTTCAAAGCGGAAGTGCGTCAACTCCTGGCCGCTCTTAGGCCCCGCGCACGTGCCCAAGAGCAGAGCGTTCGGCAGATCACGCATCGCGCGATGGAGGCGCTGGACGTGATTGCCACAGCGATTCGGACCCACCCGGGCACGGGCCAGACGAGGCGCCTGGTGCGCTTTGTCGCCGGCTGTTACAACGGAAGCGACTACCCGTTCGACGTAACGGAGTTGCGAGGTCTCGATACGCCGCTGGCGCAGGCCTGTCTGGACTATCTCGACTACGATCGTCTCGCCGTTCGCGAGATTCATCACCACTTACCGGGCGGAGAGATCGAGCTGCACCAATGGTTGCGCAGGTACGATGTACGCGTGGTGTCCTATCTAGCGCAGGAGTAGAGCGTAGGTCATGAAACTTCGACTAGGACCCCTTCCTCGGACCGAGACCGTGAAACTAACGATCGCGCTCCCTGTGGTTTTGAAGGAGCGACTCGATCGCTACGCAGAGTTACACTCATCGGCCTGGAACGAGTCAGTCGATGCTGCTTCGCTGATACCGCACATGCTCTCCGAGTTCATCGAGCACGATCGCGGTTTCAAGAGATTGCTGAAACGGAGCCGGACCGCATCCGAGTCCCCGCAACGCGAGAGCTAATAGATCACGGCCTGCTTGTCAACGTCTGTAAATTCCGCAGAAACGTCGTTTTACAACTCGATCAGCCGCGTCGATCACAATAATGTTTGACGCGAGGTCGGGGTTGAGCCCCGCCGGCCAGGTGCGCTGATCGCCTGTGGCGTCCTTTCCGCACGACCGCTCGGTCAGCGCCCCTACGTTCCTCGTTGCCCGCTGCTCAAAGCCCTGGAGTGCCATGGAACTGCGTCACCTACGTTACTTCATTGCGGTTGCGGAGGAGCTCCATTTCGGACGGGCGGCGGAGCGCATCGGAATCGAGCAGTCGCCGCTTTCCCGTGCGATCAGGGAGCTCGAAGAGGACCTGGGCGTAAAGCTCCTCAGCCGCACCAGTCGCAGCACGAGAATCACAACCGCCGGCG
>CAZLYG010000607.1:0-3010 GCA_964563075.1 uncultured Steroidobacteraceae bacterium
ACGTCGCAGATACAACATGTCACATCGGAGGGGCTCACGAGGCATCTGGCACGCGCGTTGCTTTATCTATCCCATCGAGACCGAAGCAACGGTCTCCGGGATGAGAAGGCAAAGCAGCTAGCGGGATAACGAACAAGACATGGAAGCGGAAAAGAGGAGAAAAGCCCATCCGCTCTCCGTGCTGACCGGACAACAACAAGAAGAGCACTCCTCCACACACAAGCAAGCGACCGTAAGACCCCGCGTAAGCGGGGTTTTTTTTCCGCGCGCCCCCGGAGGATGCCGGCGCAAGCCGGCGGCCCCGAAGGGGCTCGGGCTATGGATGGCCCGAGCACTGCTATGATCGCACGCCGCGGCTTGCCGCAACTTCGGCAGTGCGAGGGTGCTGTGGAACTGCTATTCGTCGAGTCGAGCACCACGGGCTGGGGCACGGAGCAGCACTTCGCGGCGCTGGCCATTGCCATGGCACAGCGCGCCCACGTCGTTCGCTGCGTGATCACTGCCGGCAGTCCCCTGGAGCCGATGCTTCGCGAAGCCGGTATCAATGTGACCGTGAGCCCGCATCAGGCGCGGGGCAGCATGGACCCGCACGCGATACGGCTGCTGCGGCGGCTGGTGGCGCAACGGCGCCCCACCTGGATGATCACCAACGATCCGAAGTTGTACTGGCCGTTGATATTCGTGGGGCGACTGAGCGGAGCGCGCACGGCCCTCTTCCGGCATTGGGAGTACATGTGCAAAGGGGCGCTGTCGCGCCGCTTCATCCCGCGATTCGCCAATCGATTCATTCTCGTGTCCCGCTCCCAGAAGGAGCACCTGCGCGCCTCCGGCGTCGACGTCAGCAGGATGGGGATCCTCTATAACCCAATCGACACGCATCGGCTGACCCCCTCGGAGGAAGCACGCGCGCGAGTGCGGGCCTCGCTCGGGCTCACGGACAGCCAGGTGGCGGTCGGTTACGTGGGGCGGATGGTGAAGGAGAAAGGGATCTTCACGTTGCTGCGGGCATCCGAGCGGTTGCTGTCGGAGTCACCCGAAACACAGCTCGTATGGGTGGGCGACGGACTGGATCTGACGGAGCTGCAGGCGCGCATCGAGCAGTCCCCCCAGCGCCACCGGCATATCTTCCGCCGCTGGACCGGGGACATGCAGGGGATCTATACCGCGCTCGATCTCGTGGCCGTACCGTCGGAGTATGTGGAGCCCTTCGGCCGTGTGTCGGTCGAGGCACAGGCCTGCGGGACGCCGGTCGTGTGCAGCGATGCGGGTGGATTGCCGGAGACGTTCTCGCCGCAGGCCAGTGGCCTGCTCACGCGTAAAGGAGATGCCGACCAGCTCAGCTCCGCACTGCTCGAGCTCGTCAGAGACCCGGCCCGACGCCGGAGCATGGCGTCAGCCGGCCGCCAGTTCGCTTGCGCGAACTTCTCGTTCGAGCGGATCGCTCATGACTTCGAGGCGTTGCTGGCCGACTACACGCCCACCATTCCGGCCGCCCAGGTCGCCCGCTGAAGCAGACCGGGCCCGCTGAAGCAGCCCTGTGCCGCACTGCGGCATCGGGCACGTGACCCTGCCGGGCGCACCAAAGAAAAGGCGAGCCCTCAGGGTCTCGCCTTTGAATAGCCTGCCAGCGAAAAACGTTCGTGCCCGAGAGTGTCTATCTCCGGGTCTGCTCTAACCGCACTTCGAATCGCCGCAGTTCAGGCAGGTCATGCAGCCGTCCATCATGACGACAGCGGCCGTGCTGCACTTCGAGCACAGCTGCGCCCCTTCGGGGAAATGCGACTTGGAGAAAGCGTCCGCCTGTCGCGTACGCGCCTCGAATTCCGCTCGCTTCTCGTCCACCAGCTTCTTCTGGTGCTCATCGAGCTCCGGCTTGCGCATCAGGCCGATCGTCTGCAGGTGCTTCTCGATGACATAGCCGAGCTCGGCAATGATGGAAGGCATGAACTTCCCGCCCGGCTGCCAATAGCCGCCGCGGGGATCGAATACGGCTTTCAGCTCGTCCACCAGAAATGTGACGTCGCCGCCTTTGCGAAACACGGCCGAAATGATGCGCGTCAGCGCCACGATCCACTGGAAGTGATCGAGGTTCTTGGAGTTGATGAACACCTCGAACGGCCGGCGCTGCTCGTACTCCGTGCCCTCATTGAGGACGATGTCGTTGATCGTCACGTACATCGCGTGGTCGGAGACGGGAGTCTTGATCTTGTAGGTCGACCCGACCAGGACCTCCGGACGCTCGACCTTCTCGTGCATCCGGATGACCTTGGCGGTCTTGCCGTTCTTGTCGCGGAACACCTCCCCGCCGTCGGCGGCGGGGCCGGACTTGCTCTCCGGCACCCTCTCGTCGGGTTTCTTGACACGGTACTTGATGATCTTGCGGTCGATTTTCATGGCGCTCACGCTTCGCTCCCGAAACTGAAGGAGGTCAGAACTTGCCGTAGTAGCCTTCCTTCATGGCGTCATACAGATTGGCGGCGCTGTGGATCTCGCCGTCGTACTCGATCTCCTCGTCCCCCTTGGCCTCGATCTCCGAGCCATCCTCGAGAGTGAACACGTACGTGGTGTTCTTGAGATCGTCTTCCTTCACCAGCACGCCCTGGAAGGCCTCCGGATTGAAGCGGAAGGTGGTGCAGCCCTTCAGCCCCTGCTCGTGCGCGTAGAGATAGATGTCCTTGAAATCCTCGTACTTGTAGTCGGTCGGCACATTCGCCGTCTTGGAGATCGAGGAATCGATCCACTTCTGCGCCGCTGCCTGGATGTCCACGTGTTGGCGCGGAGTGACCTCGTCTGCCGCCGTGAAGTACTCGGGCAACTTCTCACCGGAGCCGCCGGCGCCCGCGTCTGCCTTGGGGTTCACCAGCTCGCGATAGGCAAGCAGCTCGAAGGAGTAGACGTCGACCTTCTCCTTCGTCTTGCGGCCCGTGCGGATGACGTTGCGGAAGTAGTGATGGGCGAACGTGGGCTCGATGCCATTCGAGGCATTGTTGGCGAGCGACAGCGAGATGGT
>CAZLYG010000608.1:0-3008 GCA_964563075.1 uncultured Steroidobacteraceae bacterium
TCGTTGCGCTACTGCGTATCTCTGGGGGAACCCTGCAGCGCCGAGCTGGCCGCTCGGATCGAGCATGCGTTCGGCGCCACTGTGCTTTCGGCCTATGGACTCACGGAATGCATCCCCGGGCTCGGGCATGTGAGCGCAGACCTGCACAGCGGGCACGTCAAGCTCGGTAGCGTCGGCAAGCAGGTATTCGGTGAGATCCGCCTGGTTGCCGAGGACGGGAGTGAGCGGTCGGATTTCGGCGAGCTTTGGGTCCGCAACCCGACCGTGCAGTCGTGCTACGTGGACTCGGCTCTCAATGCAGAGCGTTTCCACGACGGTTGGTTCAAGACGCGGGATCTGTTCTTTCGCGATACTGAGGGTCACTTCTTCCATCGAGGTCGCGCGGACGATCTGCTGATCTGCAACGGGCGCAACATCTATCCGGCAGAAATGGAGACCATCCTGATGCGGCATCCGGCCGTGGAGCAGGCCTGTGTCGTGTCGGTGCTGACCCGTCAGGCGCGGACCGCATTGGCGGCGGCCGTCACTTTGAGGAGCCCCTTGCCGCAAAGCGAGTTGCTGGCGTTCTGTTCGCGGGAGCGGCCTGCCTGGAGCGTGCCGCAGCTGATCCAGGCTCTGCCTGCTCTGCCGCGAACGAGCTCTGGAAAGATCGACCGGGTGGAGGCGGCCCGGCTCCTTCAGGCCGACTACGATACAAGGTACCCTCAGGCTCCACCGGTCTGAGAGGGCCCCCGTTTGGCCAGGAAGCGCCTGCCCCAGGTGGTCTGCCAGCCGAAGAACGCCAACGAGGCGGCCGCTCCTGCCCACATGATCCAGCCTGTGAGCTCGACTCCGAGGCCGAGTTTCCCAAACGGGCCGAAGAGAAACACCGCACCGAGCGCGAGAAACAGCAGTCCGCGAAACAAATAGGCCGAGGGACGCTCGTCGGGGATCGGTTCGGACGGAGGAAGCAGGCCCTTCTCGATCGCCGCGATGCGCTCGCGGTGCAGGTGCTCGAGCTGCTGAACCTTGCGCCTGTGATCGACGAGCACCAGTATGATTGCCGCGACCACGGGTAGTATGATCAGCACGGTAACGAATGCGAGTCCGATACTTTGTGGGCTCATCGCGGTCTCCGGGACGCGGGCGATAACGCCGCATGTAGATAGACGCGCTCGGCCACCGGCGGGTTTCGCCCCGACCTTGAAACCCCGTGTGCCCGGCAAGCGTCAGTCAGTCTGAGTGTGGATGGACGAGGCAACGGCAGGTCCGGAACCATGCCAATGGACGACCGACAGATCGTGGAGCTGGTCCTGTCGGGGGACAGGGATGAGGCTGTACGGCGGCTGCTCCTGCAGTTCCGCCGCAAGGTATTCTCGCTGGTATTCGCCATCCTGCGGGACCGGGCGCAGGCCGAGGATGTCACCCAGGACGTGTTCATACGAGTGTGGCAAAACCTCGCGGGGTTCGACCGTCGCGCCGCCCTTGCCACCTGGATATTCCATATTGCGCGCAATGCGGCCATTTCGGCGCTGCGCACCACAAAGTCACGGGCGCAGCTCGGCGAGAGGTTGCATAACGAGCTGCTCGCGCACGGGAGCGAAGCCCCGGGCTCCGCGGACATCGCTCACGATGCCGCCGAAGTCGCGCGGCTCATCGATACGCTGCCTGAACAGCAGCGTCGTGTGGTCATCCTGTTTTACATGCAGGAGCGCTCCCATCAGGATGTTGCCGAGTTGCTGAACATACCCGTCGGAACGGTGAAGACACTTCTTCACCGGGCACGAGCGCGGCTGGCCGTGGCTGTAGCGGCTCCGGAGCAGGTTGAAGCATGAAACCCGTGAAACCCGTGGACCCTCCAGTGAATGAGCGGCTCGATCTCCTCCTGATGCGGCTACTGGAGCCCGTCGATACGAGGCGGGGCTTCGACGAGCATCTCGCTCGGAAGCTCGTCTCGATCGATCCGGGGACTGCGGCCACAACAGAGGTTGCGACGACAAGTTGCGCGCGGCTCCTCAAATTTTGTGCTCGTCACTTCCATCTCGTCCCGATCCTGATGCTGCTCGTGACCGTAACCCACGCATCGTGGCCCGTGTTGCAGACGCTGATCGCCCGCGCACAGAGCGGGACTCTGGCAGCGAGCCCGGCAGATCTGGGTCGGGCGCTTGCCGCCGTGTTCGCCACCCTGGTCGCGGCGCTGGTATTTACCTCTCCTGGCACGCGGCTTCGCCGCTTGCCCACGCCAGGGGACTCCCGGAGAGTCTCTTGAGGACACGCGGGCCGAGCCGATTGGACTGTCGCGGGCGACCGCGGCAAGACCACCGGTAGCATTCCCGCGTGGGCCGAGAAGAAAGAAGTTGCCACGACCGGCAGTGAAGATTCGCGGGATGAATGCCGTTTGAGGCTCAAAATGGCATCCGCCAGCCAGCGCGCGATCGCGCTGTGGCATCCTGGCATCGATGCTTACGTTTCGAACCAGCAAGCGACAGTGGTGGCTCGTAGCGATCGCCACGGCGCTGGCCGCAACCCTGGCCGCGCTGCTGCTGCTGAGACCCGTGCTCGAGCACACGGTTCGTGCGCGGATCGAGTCCGCCGCCATGCGCCACGGCATGGTTGCCCGAATCGGCCTGGTACACATCGGCGTCTGGCCGTTCCTGCGACTGGAGGGATTCGATCTCGACTTCGGACACGGAGTGCAACTCCATGCCGACGTGATCGCAGCGACGTGGCCAGGCCGCCTGCGACTCGCAGTTCGCGCCGCCACTCTCACGGGACCAGCAGGGGTGAGGCTCAGCTCGCCGGCCACCGCCTGGGACGTGGCGGGGACTCCCGGCAAGGACCTCCGGCTCACGCTGGTCGAGCCGCAGCGCGGCCTCTCAATCCGCCAACTTGCAGATTCCGCGAGCAGTGCATGGAGCGTCGAGGCACGTGGGCTCAACGTCAGCCGTCTGCTCGACGTGCGGCGCGACGCCCACCCGCTGCTCGATGGTGGTATTGCGGACGGCCGCGTGGATCTTCAGGCCAGCACC
>CAZLYG010000609.1:0-370 GCA_964563075.1 uncultured Steroidobacteraceae bacterium
CGCGGCGGGCGCCCTTGGCTCGCTGGAATCTGCTTCGGCCTGTTCGTGCCCGTCAAGTATTACCCGCTGATCTTTCTCGCCGTGTTCGCGTGGCGTCGGGAGTGGCGGGTGGTGCTGGGCGGCGCGGCTGCCAGCGGCGCCGTCACGTTGCTCGGCATCGCCGTCCTCGGCTGGCCTCTCCACGCGACTTTTTTGCAGTCCGTGCTCGGCAACCATCTGTCCGGAAACTTAAGCGGACAGGATCCCTTTGCAGCGTCGTTCCAGTCGTTCGACACCTTGTTTCGCCGTCTGTTCGTGCTGGATGCGAGTGAGAATCCGCATCCGCTATGGAATGCACCCTGGCTGCGAGCCCCGGTCCTGCTGGTTACGA
>CAZLYG010000609.1:380-2998 GCA_964563075.1 uncultured Steroidobacteraceae bacterium
GTGCTGCTCGCCGCTCTGGCCTGGATGAAGCTCGCCCGCAGGCCGGGGACGTCAGGTATACCGCCCGCCATCGGCATCCTCGGACTCCTGACACTGCTGGTTGCTCCGGCTACAGCCGCTTATCACTTCGTCCTCGCGTGGCTCCCTGTCGGGTTGCTCGTGGATTACTTTCTGCGCGCGCGCGCCCGTGCGATCGCCTATCTCGTTCTGGGCGCCTATGCGCTCATCGGATACTTTCCCTACAGGTTCACGGTGCCGTTCGAAGGAGACGGTGGACTCACTCTGCTGGCTTACCCACGGCTGCTGCTTCTTCTGGCCACTTTCCTGCTGTGCGCGTCCGCCATCGTGGCCAGCAGTCAACTGCGAGTACCTGACGAATGAGCGCCGTGCCATCGGCGTATGCGCCCCTCGCACGCGCCGAGGCCGCTGCTCGTACGCACTTCCAGGCGGAGTGGCAAGTCAACAATTTCGACCTCGTACGGCTGTTTGCAGCCTTGCAGGTGGCGGTTGTGCATGGAGTGCTGTACCTGTGGCCGGCAGGCGCGGGATCCCTGCTCGCGCAATCCGGCCTGAGCCTGTTCCCCGGTGTGCCGATTTTCTTCGTCGTCAGTGGAGTTCTGGTCTCGAGGTCGTACGAGCACGCGCGGTCCGTGCGCGAGTACTACCGCAATCGTTGCTTGCGGATCTTTCCGGCGCTGTGGGTCTGCCTGCTGGTGAGCTTGGGTCTCCTGTGCACCGTGGGACTGCGGTCTCTGCGGGTGGCGTCCACGGGACAGTGGTTGCTGTGGTGGGCCGCCCAGATGAGTCTGTTTCAGAGCTACTGGCCGGCCTTCCTCTGGAGTTGGGGAGGCGCCGGACTCAACCCCAGCTTGTGGACCATCCCTGTGGAGCTGGAATTCTATCTCGCGCTGCCATTGCTGTATCGACTGATGCGCTGCGGAGGCCGCTGGGGACAGCTGGCGCTCAGCGCGCTCATGGTGCTGAGCTACGGGGTCGAGGTCGCGCTCGTACATGAGACGACATCGCCGTCAGGCGCGCAGTATGCTGCTGTCAGGATGACGATAGCGCCCTATCTGTGGATGTTCCTGGTCGGCGTGCTCGTGCAGCGGAACTGGCGTGCGCTGCGGACCTGGTTCGTGGACCGGGTTCACTGGTGGCTGCTCGGCTACCTGCTGTTGTGTGTGTTCGCCAAGGTCGTGAACGTCAGGCGTGGCGGCGATGACATCAACCCTCTGTTCATGCTGCCCCTGGCAGGACTCGTCGTTGCGGCGGCGATGTCGGCGCGCGGTTGGGCGGACAAGCTGCTGCGGCACTGCGATGTGTCGTACGGGCTGTACATCTATCACATGCCTGTCGTCGGGGTGTTGAGTGCGATGGCGTTGCGCTCTGTCGGCGTCGCCGTCGGGCTATCCGTGGCGATAGCCATTCTCTCGTGGCTGGGGGTCGAGAAGCCCTTCCTGGCGCACAAGCGCCGTACGCTCCGGGCGGTCGCGTGACCGTGCCGCCGCGTCGATACGAGCGCCGCTACCTCTGGGCACTCGGCCCGCTGCTGCTCGTCAGCGCGCTGGCGTGCGTGCATCTGACAGCGCTGCCGGTGTTCGAGGATGAAGGGAATCAGTTGCGCTGGATCTTCAGGATCATCTCGGCTGGAGATTGGCTCGAGCCCCTCGCCGAGGGCAAGCCGCTCGAAGCGTGGCCCATGGTTCCTCTGGTTCTGTTACCGATCCAGCCCATCGTGGCGACGCGTGCGGTGCACGTGGTTCTGGGAATGATGGGCACCGTGCTGGTTTACGACCTTGCCCTGCAGCTCGCCACTGGGCGCGTGGCGCTTGCGAGTGCCGCGCTGTTTGCCGCCTGTCCGTTCGTCGTGTACCTGCAGCGAATCGCGCTGTCGGATATCTGGATGTGCACCGCAGGGCTGTGGGTGGCGACCAACGTCCTGAGATTCTTCTCGATGCAGACTCGAGGTAGAGCAGTGCTGCTGGCGCTCAGCCTGGTGCTTGCCGCCTTCAGCAAGTTCCCGGTGGGATTCGTGTTCGTGGCGTGGACGCCGTTGGCGCTCGCACTCATGCCCGGCCGTCAGCGTCGCAACTTTCTAACACCCGCTGCACGCAGGCGAGTGCTCCTCGCCCACGGCCCAGTGATTCTGCTGGCCGTCCTGGTTATCACTGTTGCAACCTTGCGTGCTCGTGCCGGGCGGCCGCCGGGGTTTGGCTTCAACGATTTTGCCGGCATCGCTCTCGGCACCTACAGTATTGCCGCGACCCTGGGCGCGGCGGCGCCGACGCTGACGGGCGAGCTTGCTGCGCAGCTCACCTGGTTCGTGATCGTGGTGGGGCTCATCGGCCTGATCGTCAGTGCCGCGCACGCAGACTGGCGCCGGCGCTGGCTGATTGCGATCGGCGCGGCGCCGCTGCTGGCCATCGGGCTGTTCGCAAGCTTCTGGTATTCCCGTTATCTGCTCTTTACTCTGCCGCCTCTCATCGTCGCGGCCGTAGACGGTTGGTCGGCGCTGAGCAGCCGCGCGGGGAGACTGGGCAGGGTACTCGCACCGCTGGCCCTGGCAGTCTGCACAGTGCCGTTCGCCACTCAGTCGATACGTCTGATCGTCGATCCGG
>CAZLYG010000610.1:0-2987 GCA_964563075.1 uncultured Steroidobacteraceae bacterium
CGTGCTGCACAAGCCGATGCTGTATTTGTCGCACTACTTCAAGCAACACCGGCAGACGTACTATGAGCACCTGCAGGCGGTCCGCGATCGGGGCGCCTGGGAAGCGTGGCTCGCGTTCTTTCTTCGCGGCGTGATCGAGGTGGCCGGTGAAGCGGCCGAAACGGCACGGCGAATTCTGCAACTGCGCGAGCAGCACCGTGGGGCGATCACGGCACAGCTCGGCCGCGCCGCCGGTAACGGCCACAAAGTGCTCGAATCGCTGTTCGACCGCCCGATCGTTGCTGTGAGTGACGTGCAGAAAATGATCGGCACCACCTACGTTGCGGCCAATAGCTTGGTGTCGCGACTGGTGAAACTGGGCGTACTCAGCGAGATGACCGGCTATGCGCGGAACCGGCGCTTTCGTTACCCTATATCGCGCTGTTCAACGACGCCGGGCATGGGGCTGTTGATACGCCGGCGCAGGCGCCAGAACACAAGTGATGCCGAGAACCACCAACAACAGGTCCAGCAAAAGCGTCGGCGACGGCCGGAAACTCGATGTGGTCACGACTTTCGTTTCCTCGGCCGTGGATCGCTCGATGCGTAATCAGCTGCAATCCCGCTGGCTCGCGTCGGACGAGGTGCAGCCATACGCGATCTTCAGTGCAAGCAGATCGAGCAGTCCGCGCGAGCAACGTTGAATACTTTCTCAAACGATACCTGACGATTACGTTGAAGACTCTTGCGCAGTTAGCCGCGGCCATCGGCAAAGCCATCGGTGTCACGCTGCAGCCGGAGCCGGCCGCGGCGGTGCAGGGCGGGTCGATCAACGCGAGCCATCGTTGGGAGACCGACGCCGGGCCGATCTTCGTGAAGGTGGCCCCTGTGCAGCGGCGCGCCATGTTTGAAGCGGAGGCGGCAGGACTTGATGAATTGCGGCGCGCCAACGCCGTGAGAGTGCCGAGAGCTCTTGGGATTGCCAACACCGAAAGCGAAGTGGCGCTGGCGCTCGAATGGATCGAGATGGGCAGGTCATCGCGAGCCGCCGAAACTGCACTGGGCGAGCAACTGGCAGCACAACACCGCGTGAGTGCGCAAGCATTCGGCTGGCCCCGGGACAACACAATCGGCAGCTCGCCGCAACTGAACGCGTGGTGTGACGACTGGGTCGTATTCTTTCGCGAACGGCGCCTGCGCCCGCAGTTGGAAATGGCACGCGCCAACGGTTTCGGGGGCCGGCTGCAGCACCGCGGCGAGCAGCTGTTGAGGCAGCTCGATTCGCTGCTCGGGTCAACTCACGAGCCGCCGTCACTTCTTCACGGGGATCTGTGGGGCGGTAACTGGGGAGCGGACGAGCGCGGCGCGCCGGTGATATTCGACCCTGCAGTCTATTTCGGCGACCGTGTCGCCGACATCGCCATGACACGCCTGTTTGGCGGCTTCGGTCCAAGGTTCTACTCCGCATACGAAGCGGCGTGGCCGCTGCCCGCGCAGGCGAGCAGGCGTATCGAGCTCTACAATCTCTATCACGTCGTAAATCATCTCAATCTGTTCGGCGGCGGTTATCTCGCTCAGGCGCTGAGCTCGATGGAGCACCTGTTACAATAGGCGATCCCGCGGCATCGGAAAAACTGACGTGACTCGACGGCTCCTCCTGATTGCGACCCTGCTGTGCGCGAGTGGCGTCCACTGCGTGGCCTTCGGTGAGACGCCCAAGCCGCAGGACATTCCATACGAGGGAACGATTACGCTGAGCGTGGATGCCACCGATGTTTCGCGGCGGCTGTTTCGTGTCCACGAGACCATTCCCGTCAAGCCCGGCGACCTCGTTCTGCAGTACGCGAAGTGGTTGCCGGGCAACCATGCGCCCAGTGGTCCGATCGACCAGCTTGCCGGCCTTTCCATCAGCGCGGGGGGTAAGCCGCTGGAGTGGATGCGCGATCCGCTCGATGCCTGGTCCTTCGATGTGAGGGTACCCGGGGATGTCAGCTCGCTGGAGCTCGATCTGCAATTCGCCTCGCCGGAGACGGGAGCACAGGGCCGGGTCACGATGACGTCGGAGATACTCGGAGTGCAGTGGGAGAAGATGCTGCTGTATCCGGCTGGCCATTACATGAGCCGGATTCGGATCGACCCGAGCGTGACGTTACCCTCCGGCTGGCAGTTTGCCTGCGCACTCGACGGCGCCCAGCGCAACGGGCAGAGCGTGCACTTCAGCACCGTGCCATTGAATACACTCGTCGATTCTCCGCTGTTCGCCGGCCTCTACTTCAAACGTGTGCCGCTCGATACGTCGCCAAAGGCACCCGTCTATCTGGACGTCGTGGCGGACTCGCCCGATGAGCTTGATATTTCGCCCACAGCGCTGGCTGCGCACCGCAAGCTCGTCGCGGAAGCGACCACGCTGTTCAACTCGCGCCATTTCGATCACTACGATTTCCTGCTGGCGATCAGCGATGACTTCGGCTCGGTCGGCCTCGAGCATCACCGCTCGAGCGAGGATGGCACGGGGCTCGGGTACTTCAAGCAGTGGGACCGCACGGCAGAGCGGCGGGATCTGCTTCCTCATGAATTCACGCATTCCTGGAACGGCAAATTTCGCCGTCCGGCGGACCTGTGGACGCCGACGCTGAACGTGCCGATGCAGGACAGTCTGCTCTGGGTGTACGAGGGCCAGACTCAATATTGGGGGATCGTTCTCGCCGCTCGCTCGGGACTGTGGACCGGCGAAATGGCGCGTGGTGCACTGGGTTGGATGGCGGCGACGTTCCAGCAGCAGCGCCCCGGTCGCTCCTGGCGCAATCTCCAGGACACGACGAACCAGCCAATCATCTCACCGCGACGACCGCAATCTTTCGTATCGTGGCAGAGAACGGAAGACTACTACCGCGAAGGCGCTCTCATGTGGCTCGAGGTGGACACGCGTTTGCGCTCTCACAGCGGCGGCCGGCGCTCCCTCGATGACTTTGCGCGTGACTTCTTCGGTGTCAGGGACGGAAGCTACG
>CAZLYG010000611.1:0-2979 GCA_964563075.1 uncultured Steroidobacteraceae bacterium
TCCCTCCGCTGCCGTCATGCTGGCATCGATATTCGCGGACTGCGAGAGGTCCAGCAGCACGGAAGCCAGCGTGTTGTCCTTGTCGTCGAGCTTCACGCCTCCCATGAGGTCGGCCGCATTCTCACGGTCGGCCAGCCAGTGCGCCGCCTCGCTGGTCGCTCCCTTCTCCGAAAGCACGTAGACCGAGGCGCCCGAAATGGCGCGATCGGCAATCGAATCCGCGTGAATGGAAATGAACATGTCAGCCTTGACAGCTCGCGCCCGTCGCATCCTCTCACGCAGCTCCAGGAATACGTCGCTGTTGCGTGTAAGAACTGCCTTCATGCCGGGCTCGCCGTTGATGCGCTCGGCCAGCGCACGCGCGATAGCCAGAGTTACATCCTTCTCGCGCGTCCCGCGATGACCTATGGCGCCGGGGTCCTGGCCGCCGTGGCCGGCATCCACGGCAATGACGACATCCCGATCGGAATTACCCGGCTGGTGAGCGGCGCGCGCAACCTTCAGTGGCCGCGGCGTCGTGTCGCTCGCAACGAATTGACCGAGAGTGATCACGAGCCGCGCAGTCCCTTCTGCATCTGCGGGACCCCAAGCCGTACTCGCACTCACGGGCGCTTTCAGACCGATGACCAGGCGCAGCGTGCCTCCCGGCTGCGTCCCTGTCTTCATGTCTGCGACGAGCCCACTCCCCGAGGGCAGCTGCAGACCCCGGGCACGACGCGTATGGCGCAGATCGATGACCTCCCGATCAGGACCATTGAGGCTGAAGCTCTTCTCGGAAGTGGCACCGCTCAGAATGAGAGTGATCTGGGCGCCCTGGGGCGCGGTTGCGACCTGAACTTCGCGCAGCTCCGCGGTCGCGGCGCAGGCGAGCTGCCAGCTGCTCAGCAGGAGCGCGCCGGAGAGTGAATAAAACGCCTTTCTTATCATTAAGTTCGCTGCGTAACCTATAACTTAATCTACGACCGGACCGCGCTGATTTCAACTCCCGTGTAGCGTAGCCAGCCAGCGCACACCGAGCGCGGAGCGCCCGCCGGCCTCGATCAGATGACAGCCCTCGTGCGCGGTGAGCCGAACGGACAGATCCGGCGCCGGAAGCCTCCCGGCGCCTCGCTCGGGCCATTCGATGAGCCAGGTGTGTCCACTGACGGCCAGGTCGCGCAGGCCCAGATTCTCCAGCTCGGCAGGGTCATTCAGGCGGTAAAGGTCCAGATGCACGAACGTCATCGGTCCCAGGGTGTAGGTCTCCAGCAGCGTGTAAGTCGGACTGCGTACCGCACTTTGCACACCGCACTCGCGCAGAAAGCCCCGCACGAGGGTGGTTTTGCCCGCCCCGAGGTCCCCGCTGAGCTCCATGATCAATAAACGCTCGCCGGGCGGCCGGGTTCTCGCCAGCTCCGCACCAAACGCCTCAGTGTCCTCCGCTGTCCAGGCAGTCCGGCGCATTGGGGGCGATTACAGGTTGACGCAGATGTGCAGCTCGCGGGCCACATCACCAGCCAGCAGGCCTCGCTCGCCTGCACGCGCCGCGGCGTCGCCAGCCATCGCGTGAACCAGGACGCCGACGCGTGCCGCGAGCCACGTGTCACGACACTGCGCGAGGATGCCAGCAATCGCTCCCGTGAGCACATCCCCCATTCCGGCGCTCGCCATACCTGGGTTTCCTCGCTCACACAGTCCTGGCGTGCGACCTTGGAACCCCACCAGAGTGCCGGCCCCCTTGAGCACCACGGTGCCGCCGTACTTTTCCGTCAGGCGATCCAGGGACTGCAAGCGATCGTTCTGGATCTCGCGCGCCGAAATCCCCAGCAGCCGTCCAGCCTCCCCCGGGTGTGGAGTGAGAATCCAGTTGTCACGCGCACGGCATTTCGATTCTGCGATGAGATTGAGCGCGTCAGCGTCAACGACGACAGGTTTCCCGGCCCCGAGAACGATCTCGAGCGCCGCGCGTGCCCAGGCCGTACGCCCCAAGCCCGGCCCAATGGCCAGCACGTCCGCCCGATCTGCCGCTTCGGCGAGCGCGGCAGGCTCGACGAGCGGCAGGCAGATGAGCTCCGGACGGCCGGCGGCAATCGCTGGAACGTTGTCGGGGGCGACCGCCACCGTGACCAGACCGGCTCCCACACGCAGGCACGCCTCGCCCGCGAGACGTGTGGCACCGGGCATTCCTACGCCGCTACCCACGATCAGGACGCGGCCGAAATCCCCTTTGTTCGCAGCCCGGCGCCGCCGTGGCAGGGCCCTCTGAATCTCGGCGTCGACAATGCGTTCCAGCCTCGGCTTGAACGCCGCCGAGTTGGGTGGGGTCAATTCCAGATCGTCGAAAGCGACCGAGCCCGCATACTCGGGGCCATCCCCAGTCAGGAGACCGGTTTTCAGACCGACAAAGGTCACGGTGTAGTCGGCCCGCACCGTCTCGCCGTGCGGCACCCCTGTGTCGCTGTCGAGGCCCGAAGGAACATCCAGGGCGAAGATCGGCTGTTCGGACGCGTTGATGGCGCGGATGACCGCGGAGAGCTCTGACCTCACCTCCCCCCGCAGCCCGGTCCCCAACAGTGCATCGACGATGACGTCCCCCTCCGAGAGCAGCTCAGGGCTGAATGGCCGCAGAGAGCCACCGCTTGCGCGAAAGTCTTCGCACGCCTGTCGGGCGTCCCCGCGGAGGCTGTCGGGGGAAACCGCCGCAAGCACGGCTACCGTGAGCCCCGCAGCCTGCGCAAAGCGGCCCAGCACATAGCCATCGCCACCGTTGTTTCCCGACCCACACACGATGACTATCCGGTAGGCGGTGGGCCAACGCTGCCGCAGATGGCGCAGCGCGCCCTCGCCTGCGCGCTTCATCAGCGTGTATCCAGGGATTCCTGACTCGATCGCGTGAGCATCGATGGCGCGGACCTGGGCCGTGGAGTACAGGGCAATCGGCAGTGGCATTGGTAGACCCTGACTCCTACGCAGCCCGAAGGCAAGAGGAGAAGTCAGGGC
>CAZLYG010000612.1:0-2972 GCA_964563075.1 uncultured Steroidobacteraceae bacterium
ATACCCTGAAACCATGCAATCCATATGCCAGTAATTAACGGGACAGGACACTAGCTGCGATTCAGATGATGCGGCCCCGCATAGCAGGCCGAGGGTACGCGCAGTTGATTGCGACTATGCCAGAACGGGTAGCTATAGCCGCCTCGCTGTCGGCGGTGCCGCTGCCATGAAACGCATCGGTGAGGGCATCATCATCCTGGGAGCCATAGTGGCAGGCGCGGGCGGAGTCTGGCTCAGGTACATTGCAGTCGCGCCTCGTTCACTCGGAGTCGGCATGCTGCTCGCCGCTCTCGGCCTTGGAATCATGGCGCTCGGCGGTGGAGTGCTGAAACTCTCTCGGTCGAACCAATCCACCGAGAAAAGCCCATCCGGCTAGGCCTTATGCTGTGATGAGATTTCAGATGTACCTGGCGATCGGCGGAGAGCGTTTTGACGCCAATTCGTTTCATCAATGCGCAGGCTCTCCCACGGCGACAGTGAGGCGTATCGGCTCTCGTGGGCATCAGATCGATCCCGGCAGATTCCCAGTGTGGGATATCTGGGAGTCTGAGCGTGTGAGCGGATCCAACGACCCTGGTGACGATGTGATCGCTCTGTTAGCTGCGAACTTCAAAGCTATATCACTGCTGAAAGATCCGCGATGGTCCGGGGCGTCACGATGGGTGGCGATAGTTGGTCACTACGCTGATGACGACGGGCCAAGAGGGTTCAGCTTTGATGAAAAGACGGTCAAAGCCGTGGCCGAGATCGGCGGCAGCATCATGATCGACATGGTCGTCGACAAGGAAGAAATCCTAAAGCATCTGCCGCCAAGGAGGACATGACGCTTCCCGTGGTTCTTCGGTGGATGGGTAACACGAGAACACGACGCGCATAGCGGTGTCTGTGAGCTGCGGCTGATAGCGGGGGCTGACATCGCGGTCAGCATTTGCCTACTGCGCCGCAGCAACCTACGAGGTTCCCCGGTCTTGAGCGTCGCGCGCTCTGAGCCCGTCTAGCCGGCGTCCTTGATGATCGACTTGCGCGTCGCAGTGCTGACTCTTGCGTAAGCCAGGATCCAGGCGGCAAGAGCGTCGTCGTCCGCATAGAAGTATGGAGTAGGAACGCCCAGAACCTTGGCCAGTTGTTTTGCGGTCGCAAAATGGGGCAGGTGCTTGCCCCTCTCGTATTGATTGATTCGCGCGCTGGCGACATCGGGATCGATCCCGGCCTCTATTCCCAGCTGCTTTTGCGAGATGCCAGCACGCTCACGAGCTTCCCGCAGGCGATCCCCAACGATGCTCACCTTTGCCCCGCTTACTGTATGCGAGGCTAAGAGATTCTTAGTTTTCGCGTTGACATGATACTAAGACTTCCTTAGTCTGACGCCACCTCACTACCATGCTACGGAGAGCGAAAAATGCGCACGCGCAAGAGTCTGTGGTGGCGCTCGGGAGGCGCGGAAGCCGGAGGCCAGCCGTGACCGAGGATCAACCCGCGCCACAGAGCACGACCATTCCCATCATCAGGGACAACGAGCTGCGACTCGCCAGGATGCGCAGGCAATTGGAGGGGATGTACCGCACCCTCAACCTGGTTCACGACGAGATCGGCGTAGCCTCTGAGGCGGCTCGGTCGGAAGGTCAGCCCGAGATCGCCAATGTCCTGAGTCTGGGCGTGTGCAACCGGCTATTCGGGCAACTCAAGTTGCTCACCAACATCATCGAAAGGCTGGGTGGTAAGACCGACCTGTCGGAGGAACAGGGACCCATTCAGGAAACTACGCAAGCGGGAGACACAGGGCCATGACCACGAGCAAGCAATATCGAAAGGCAAGAAGCGTTCTGCAATCGCTTATTCAGGGGCTCGACCCCGAAACTGGCGCCGAGCTGCCCCAGGACGCCATCGTGAATCGAATCGAGGTCAACCGGTCGATGCATGTGGCGGTGACGGCGATGGAGCAGGCGGAGGCGCGTATTCTGCGGCGTGCCCAGTTGCCGGGGAGCGTGGGAAAGGCTTGGACTGAGGAAGAAGAACAGCAGCTCAAACATGAGTTTGCGTGCTCCGAACCGATTCCGCTCATCGCGGCGAAGCACGAGCGAACCATTCGCGCGATTGAGGCTCGCCTGGAACGACTGGGGCTCCTCAGAGCCGATCACGGTACGACGGAGGGTTCTTTCATGAGTCCGGCGGGCCGGAAGGAGAAGAATTGAGCTGACAGCCACAGCGCTCCGTGGATCACCTTGGACGATTGACCGGCCGAATGCTGGCTGCAGTGTTGCAAACCTTCCGCGCACGCGGCATTCTGTGAAGCAAGCAAGCTACGGATCGGGCGGGGCTTGCGGACCGAAAGGTTCGATCCTGACTTATTCAGCGCATCTGTTGCAGGTGCCCGCAAATTCTCAGATGGCTTCAACCGGCGCCACTCGGTTGGCAACTCGAAGCCATTTACTGCTGAAGTACCTCTGGCGCAGGGGCCTTCCGCGCAAGCTCCCGCGAGCTTGAGCGGAAGGCAGATATCACCCTGGCGACGAGGGCATCGTCGTACCCAGCCACGCAGCGTGAGGATTTGCCGCTGCGGAGCCCCGTAAGGGGCTTAATCCTGATTTCTCTTTCGGCACTGACGCCCAGGCCGCACCCGCATCTGTTGCGGTTCTCCCATCTTGCGCAGCCAACAGCGTCCGCAACGGAGGCTGCACCAAGCGCTTCTTCTACGCGTGCGTCACTGTCCTCGGGCCTTGCCCGAGAGAGTGACGCACGGCATTGACTGGCGCAGGTCCTTGTCACGACTCGGTGCGCGACGCGCACCGAGTACGTGACGCCACGCCGATACCTGGCGCAGTCCTCCTCTGACGCTTCGCAACGAAGCACTGTGTCATCCATCGCGAGCGGCCCGTAAGGGCAGCCTCGATCCCGCACGCCCACTGCGTGAGGGCAACCGCGCATGCCACCGGCACGCGCGGTTGCGAGGCCACGAAACTCACCCGACCGGA
>CAZLYG010000613.1:0-2971 GCA_964563075.1 uncultured Steroidobacteraceae bacterium
TCGGGCCTCAGTAACGCCACTTCGGGGGGCTTCACCGGACCTGCTTCAATGAAATAGTCGTCCGAGATGCGCACCATCTGGCTGCGCTCGCGCGTGGCGACGTGATACGCGCCATCCTTCTCGAGCTTGATCACACCGCGATAGCGGGTTCCGCCTGCCGATGTGAGCGGGATCTGCCGTCCGTCATCCAACGTGAGCATGCCGGCGTCCATCGGCGTGTCCGTAGTGATCTCCAGGTGCGCCTCGGTTCCTTCCACCGCCCGCAGGTCCCCGCCGTGCTCCTCGACCGTATCGGCGAGCTTCGTCCAGTCCGGGTGGTGATAGGTCACGCGAATCTGCTTGACGGTTGGAATGTCGGCTACGCGCAGGTGGAAGTGCGGCGACTCGACCGCGCCGGCGGCGACGAAGTACTCCACATCCTCCGGGACGCCGGCGAACAGGAACTGGAAGCCCGGCCCCGCGGGGCGCGCCTGCATGGCCGTCTCTTCCCACTTCGTGCTGCCCTGGTAGCGCACGTGGATGCTGAGGTCTTTGCGCTGAAAGCCCTGCAATTGCGCGGTCACCAGTTGATCGGCGTGCCGCCGGATCGTGGCGTCGCCCGGACTGACGCGCACGTCATACAAAGGAGCGCGCGGCCCGGTCCACAACGCCGCCGCTCCATATCCCAGGTAGCCGGGACCGGAGCGGATGAGCCAGATGAGTGCCCCGAGAGAGACGACCCCGACCGCGAACAGCGCCAGAAGCGCCGCATCGGGAGCCGCCGCCTTGGGGTCAGTGTTGCGAGCGACCCGCAAGGTGTCCGCGGCCAGCAGCTCCAGGAAGGGATCCTTTGCCCGCCCGTCGCGCTCGGCAAAGGTCACCAGCCGCTGCTCGAATTGCGGAAACGCCCGCTCCGCGCGACGCGTCCACCATCTCTGCCCCAGGCGCCACAGTGGGATCGCCAGCCCGAACACGGTACCCAACGTCAGGGCCAGCAGCAGCACCGCCCGCGCGCTCCACAGGCTCACCGTCGAGAAGGCGAAGCGGTTGATGATGACAGTCAAAAGAAGAGTCGCGATGAGCGCGAGCGCCAGGACTATCGCACTGCCACGCGCGAATGCGGCCAGCTGGAAGCGCCGCTGCAGCCGGCTCACATAGGAACGGAGTTCCTCGATTGCGCTCATGGCTCGTCCCGAAGAGTTCCCAGATATCCAGTGCCGATCAGGGATTCGGCCAGTGCGAGGACCAGCAACAGGGAAATAGCGTACCACCAGAGGCTGCTCTGCAGCGTGCCGGATGGCGCCGCGGCAGGGGCAGCCGCAGGGGCTCCCCGTGCGGCGGGGGCAGCCGCCTGCGCTGGGGAGCCTTCCGCACTGCCACGCCACAGCGCCAGGACGTCCGGCGGCATCGGCGTGAGATCGGATTCCCGTCGATCGGCATTGGCGGCAACCAGATCGTGACGGCCATTGGCGAGGCGCACCTCGTAGTACCCCGTACGGGAAAGCGGGTAGGTCTGCTCGGACGTGGACTGCTGCAGCGACAACCCCCGGCGGCCGGACGGATCGATGACCTCCACCCCGACCGCCGCGGCTTCGCGCTGCGTGCGCAGCTGCAGCAGTTCATCGACACGGCGCGAGCTGTTGCCGACCTCGCCGCCGAACAGGTAGCGCACGGCTCGCTCGACGAAGGCGACAAACACCGGGTGCAGCGGCAGGTCGTTGGTGAGATTGTCGAACCCCGAGGTGAACAGCAGCACGCGTCCCTCGCCGACGGGTTTCTCCAGCAGCAGCGGCGTCCGGTCCTGCAATCTCACGCCCACCCGCGCACCGCGCTCATCGACGCCCGCCGCATAGAAGAACCGGACCCCCTCCCATTCCTCCGGTGAGCCGGCCGGCGGGTAGGCGGCGTCGGCATCTGCGACGGCGGCGTAGCGCTCCGGCTCCCGCGAGTAGTTGTGCGGGGCGAGAATGTTTCCGCCAAACAGTGGGATCTGCTTCTGCTGCGCGGCGGTGGTGCCGAGCGCTACCAGAACGCTACCGCCCCGGCGGACGTACTGGAGGAGGCGGTCCGCAAAGGCGGCCGGCAGGTTTGCAACGTCCGAGATCACTACGAATGAATACTGAGTGGGATCGGCATCGGCGAGCCGATCCACGCTCACCTTATCCAGCGCCACCGAGCTCTGAGCGGCGGCCGTCAGCGCGTCTCCGAAGTACAGCGCCGACCGCGTGTCGGCAGGTTGGTATACGAACAGGCCGCGCTTGCGGTCCGATCTCTCGATGACGAACAGATACTCATCGTCCGCCGCGAGCGCATCGGCACTGTCGATTCGCACGCTGCCGCGCGACCAGCCATATGGCAGATCGAGCGAGTTGAGCTCGACCGTAGCCCGGCCCGAAGCTGGCACGTTGACGCGTTGCGTGCTCACTATCTTGCCGTTGATGAGGAACGAGACGGTCCTCGTTGCGGCGGGCGTGCCGTATCCCGCGACGACGGCCTGGATGTGTACCGTGCGCGGATCCCAGATCTGCCTGGGCGCGGCAACGCTCTCGACCGCCCAGTTCGGCGCGGCCGCGACGGCAACGTCGTGCAGCTGCAGCGCTACCGTGCCAGGCAGTGCCATCTCCGCAAAGCTCGGCGGCATGGAAGTCTTCTGCAGGTCGCTGAACAGGTGCATCTCCACCGGCACGTGCTCGTTGTCCGCGATGGACCTGACGACGGTGGCCAGCGTACCGAGGCTGGCGCGTGAGTCCCCGGGCTGAATGCTCTTCACGGCATCCCGCAGGGCACGCGCATCCTGTGTGGGCTGTGTCAACACGTGCACCTGCGAGCCAAGGGCGAGCACCTGCGCGCGATCCCCGGAGCGTCTGTCCGCGAGCACTTCCAACGCCTGCTGCTTGGCATCCTCCAGTCGCATTCCCGCGCGCATGCTGAAGGAGTCGTCGATGACGACCAGCAGCAGCTTCTCCGGCACCACCCCGGCGATCGAGCGGCT
>CAZLYG010000614.1:0-2969 GCA_964563075.1 uncultured Steroidobacteraceae bacterium
GGTAGTCTCTGCACCTTCCGCCGGTGTACCGGCGGCTCGGCTCAGGATTGCCATGAGATGCGCGGTGAGGCAGCTCGAAGGTTCCCCTGAATTCATCCCGTCCACTTCGCGCGTTCTCCGCGCGAAGGCACCATTTTTGATGAGTCCCCTGCACTAACCGCTGTGCTACAGGCCCAACGGCGCCCATTGTATCAGTCGGCGGGTACTGAATCGCTGGCGCGAGGGGCTCGACGGCCGCCTGTCCCGCCCCGCCTGTCCCGCCCCGACTGGCCCGCCCCGACTGGGCCGGCGCGGTGCCAGTGCGGTGGCCCGCCACGCCGTACAGGGGCCCAAGGCCGCACGCCTCGGCCTCTCGTGGATCGAAAACCCCTCCGCCCTATTGCCATATGGTAGGGCAACGCTAGCATGAGCCCCGACTCGAACCCCATCGCCCCACACTTCCGGAGACCTGCATGAAGCTCTACTTCACTCCCGGCGCCTGCCCGCTCGCCGCGAATATTGCCCTGCGCGAGGCCGGTGTGCCCTTCGATCTGGTCAAAGTGGACCTGGCCACCAAAAAGCTCGAGGACGGCTCCGATTTCCTGGCCGTGAATCCCAAGGGCTACGTGCCGGCGCTGCGTCTGGACAGCGGCGAGCTGCTGACCGAGAACGCTGCCATTCTCCAGTACGTGGCCGACCGCAATCCGGGGGCCAAACTGCTTCCGGCCTCCGGGCTGGAGCGCTACCAGGCCATCGGCTGGCTGGCGTTCGTGAACGCAGAGATACACAAGGCGTTCTCGCCATTGTTTGGACACGGCGTCGACGACGCGGTGAAGGCATTTGGGAAGGCCAACGCCATCAAGCGTCTGAGCTATGTCAACGAGGCACTCGGCTCCAAGAAGTACCTGACCGGCGATCAGTTCACCGTTGGCGATGCTTATCTGTTCGTCACGCTCAACTGGGGTGCGCACGTGGGCATCGATATTGGCCAGTGGCCGAATCTCAAGCGCCTGCAGGGCACCGTCGCCGCCCGGCCTGCAGTGGTCGCTGCCATGAAGGCGGAAGGTCTCATCAAATAAGACTGCCCAGGGGAGCGCCATGCGTTCGCTCGCACAGACAATGACGGCCGTCATTTCCGTCGCGGTGTTGACGTGTGCCTACGTAGCACCCGCGACAGCTGCCATTCCGACCACGCAGAAGCAATACCGTCTCATCCGCAACAGCGACAACGGCCCATTCCAACTCGAGATGGTGGACGCACCGGTGCGCGCTCCCGGACCCGGAGAGGTGCTCGTGCGCGTCCACGCAGCATCCCTCAACCGGCACGACGTATTCGTGTTGAAGGGCCAGATGACGAGACTCAAGAGCGTGGTACCGCTGTCGGACGGTGCAGGCGAAGTGGTCGCGGTGGGCGCGGGAGCCAAGCGCCTCCACGTCGGCGACCACGTCGCATCGCTCTTCTTTCAGGGCTGGATCAGCGGTCGGCCGCCCAATGTGGCCGGGACCGTGTTGGGTAGCGATCTTGATGGGATGCTATCCCAGTATGTGACGGTGAACGAGCAGAACCTGGCGAAGCTCCCCGCAAGCCTCTCTTACGAGGAGGGCGCGACGTTGCCGTGCGCGGGGGTTACTGCGTGGAATGGGCTGGTAACCACCGGTCACATGCAGCCTGGCGACTATGTCCTGCTGGAGGGTACCGGGGGTGTCTCGATCTTCGGCCTGCAGTTTGCAGCCGCCGCCGGTGCGAAGCCGATCATCACGAGCTCACACGACGAGAAGCTGACGCGAGCCAGGGCGCTCGGCGCCATCGGTACCGTCAACTACAAGACGACACCCGATTGGGAAAAGAACGTGCGCCAGATCACCGGAGGTGAAGGCGTACAGGAAGTGCTCGAGGTGGGTGGCAAGGACTCCCTGCCACACTCTCTCGCCACCCTCGGCAGGGGCGGACACATTGCCCTCATCGGCGGCTTGGGTGGCTTTGGAGGCGACATCCCCGCGACGGCGTTGATGGGCGCCGGCATTACGGTCAGCGGCATCTACGTCGGATCGCGCGAGAACTTCGAAGCGATGAACGCCTTCATCGAAAAGCACCACATCAAGCCTCTCGTGGACAAAGTCGTGGAATTCAAGGACGCGAAGCAGGCGTTCGAGCTGATGGAAGCCGACGACTTCATGGGGAAGATCGTCATCAGGATCTAGCCGGGGTCATGCTCAAACCCCCGCTGTTCCACGTCAGTCAGGACACCGCATTCGTATTCTGGGTCCTGCTGGGTGTGTATTTCGTCTCCGAGGCACTCATCGCGCGTTTCCTGCGGGCGGGGCGCGCGGATCGCACCGACGACCGTGGCTCATTGCGCTTGTTCGCCACGATTCTGCCGCTCGGGTGGGCGGTCGCGTTCCTGCTTGCCGGCATTCCGTGGGCCTTTTTCGGCCGTCCGGCCCTGTATTGGACGGGAGTAGTCGTCATCGGCGCGGGCCAGCTGCTGCGCTGGTGGTCGATCGTCACGTTAGGTCGGTTTTTCACGGTGAACGTGGCGATCCGCACAGAGCACTGGCTGATCACCTCAGGTCCCTACCATTACGTGCGCCATCCCGCGTACACCGCGGTCCTGCTTGTGCACCTGGGCACTGCGCTGTGCCTTGGCAATGCCCTCAGTGCGCTCGCGCTGACGGTGCCTTTGTTGGCGACTTTGGTAAATCGCATGCGGGTCGAAGAAGACGTGCTCGTCGCAGGGCTGGGGCAGGCGTACCGAGATTACATGGCAAGCACGAAACGACTGATTCCGGGGATCTACTAGGCACGTGGGGGACGGGAGGGATTGCGCGGTTGTTCGGACCCGGCTCGCAGGTGACGCTCGATGCGCCTGGTCCGCTAGACTTGCGGTGATGGAGTCGAAAGTTGCAAGAGATGCCGAGCGAGCCTTGGTTGAGGCTACGCAGCGGCTCAGAGCCTGAGCCTCGAGCGGATTTCCGGCCAGTGATGCTTG
>CAZLYG010000615.1:0-2960 GCA_964563075.1 uncultured Steroidobacteraceae bacterium
ATTGCAACCGACGCCGGCGTCAATCCGCCTGCTTTATTGATCGTGGGCGAAGTGGCTGCAGTGGCGAGCGCCGACGCGCTGCTCTCGATGGTGGAACTGCAGCCCGGAGCGATGGCATGAGTATCTCGGACGGCTTCATCGGTACCGTAGGCAACACCCCGCTCATCCGGTTGCGTCGCGCGAGCGAGGAAACCGGCTGCGAGATTCTCGGCAAGGCCGAGTTTCTCAACCCCGGCGGATCCGTCAAGGATCGCGCCGCGAAGGGCATCATTGCCGATGCCGAGCGCCGCGGTGTGCTGCCGCCCGGGGGCACCGTTGTCGAAGGAACAGCGGGCAACACCGGTATCGGACTGGCGCACGTCTGCAACGCACGCGGCTACCGCTGCGTCATCGTGATGCCGGACAACCAGTCCCCCGAGAAGTACAAGCTGCTGGATATGCTGGGCGCCGAAGTCCACAAAGTCCCCACCGTCCCCTACAGCAACCCCAACCAGTACCAGCGAGTCGCCGAGCGCCTCGCCGCCTCGCTCCCGAACGCGATCTGGTCGAATCAGTTCGACAACACCGCGAACCGCCAGGCGCATCTGCAGACGACAGGCCCGGAGATCTGGTCGCAGACCAACGGCCGTATCGATGCGTTCGTCGCTGCCTCCGGCACCGGCGGCACCTTCGCCGGGGTTTCCGAGTATCTGAAGTCGCGCCGCCGCTCGATCCGTTGCGTGCTCGCGGACCCACCGGGAAGCAGTCTGTACGAGTTCGTCCGCAATGGCGCGCTGAAGTCCACCGGATCGGGCTCGATCACCGAAGGCATCGGCATCGGTCGCGTCACCGCCAACCTCAAAGACGCGCCCATCGACGATGCCGTGCACATCGAGGACTCCGATACCGTCCGCTTCGTCTACCGCCTTTTGCGTGAAGAGGGACTGTTTCTGGGCAGCACGAGCGGTATCAACGTGGCCGCCGCGGTGCGCGTCGCTCTCGAACTGGGACGCGGCCACACCATCGTCACGGTGCTCTGCGACGGCGGGGCGAAGTACCAGTCGCGCCTGTTCAACCGCGAGTGGCTCGAGCAGAAGGGACTGCTCAAGTACGTCGCAGCCCCGCCCGCGGGACCCCCCATTACGCTGGACAAGGCAATGGTCGCCTGAGCACTCCAGGCGCGAGCACGAGCTGTGTCCATCACCCCCGAGTTCGGCTGGCTCGTTGTCGCGGGATTCGCCGCGCAGCTGGTCAATGGCTCAGTCGGAATGGGCTACGGTCTCGTCACCAGCAGTTGCCTGGCCGCTCTGGGATTCCCGCCGGCGATCACCAGTGCCGCGGTCCACGGGGCGCTGGTCGCGACCACCGGCGTCTCGAGCGCCTCCCACGCCTGGTTCCGTAACCTGGATCGCAAGGTGTTCTTCTCTCTGCTGGTACCGGGTGTCATCGGCGGGGTGGTCGGGGCCAGCATCCTCGCGCATGTTCCGACCCGCATCATTCAGCCCTTCGTGTGGGGCTACCTGCTCATCACTTCACTGTTCGTGCTCGGCCGCGTCATTCTGCGCCGCAAGCCTGTGGCTCTGCACGGCCACGTGTTAGGAGCGGCAGCGGGGTTCCTGGACGCAGTGGGTGGCGGGGGCTGGGGCACGATCACGACTTCTACCTTGATCGCCCGCGGCATGCCGCCGCGATTTGCAATCGGCACAGCGAACGCCGTGGAGTTTTTCGTGACGCTCGCGATCAGCGTCACGCTATGGTTCCAGATCGGCCCCGTCCACTATGACGTCGTACTGGCGCTGTTGATTGGCGGGGCAGCCGCAGCCCCCCTGGCTGCATGGCTGACCCGTCACGCACCGGCCCGAGCGGCAGCAACTGCCGTCGGGCTATTGGTGTTTCTGCTCGGCGCGACAGGCCTGTTCGCCACGCTGACCTAGACTGTTGCGAACTGATCGCGTGCTTTGACCGGCGGGGCCGACGGAAGCGCTTCATCCGGGATGCTTGCGCCGAGCGCCACTTCGAGCGCCTCCGTGACCCGTTCGACCCACACGAATTCCAACATGGCGCGGGTGCTCTGCGGAATATCGTCCAGATCCCGCCGGTTGCGCGCCGGGAGGATCACCTTGCGGATGCCGGCACGGGCCGCCGCGATCATCTTCTCCTTGATCCCACCCACGGGGAGTACCAACCCTCGCAGGCTGATCTCGCCGGTCATGGCCACATCAGGCCGCACCGACTGGCGCCGCATCAGCGATGCAAGTGAGATGAACATTGCCACGCCCGCGCTCGGGCCATCCTTGGGGATGGCACCGGCTGGTACGTGCACGTGAATGTCACTGCGATCGAACTGATCCGGATCGATCCCCAGCTCACTCGCCTGCGCCTTCACCAGGCTCAGCGCAGCCTGCGCACTCTCTTTCATGACATCGCCCAGCTGCCCGGTGAGGATCAGCTTGCCGTTGCCCGGCATGCGCGCGGACTCCACGAACAGAATGTCTCCGCCCACCGGCGTCCAGGCCAATCCCGTGGCAACCCCCGGCACCGAGGTGCGCTGTGCCACTTCGTTCTCGAAGCGCCCGGCGCCGAGAATGCCAGGCACGTCCGGCGCGTCGATCTGCACCGAGGACACCTTGCCCTCCGCAATGCGAACCGCGGCGTTGCGCAGCAGGCCGCCGATCTCCCGCTCGAGGTTGCGGCAACCCGACTCGCGCGTGTACTCGCCGATGACGCGCGACAGCGCTGCATCGGTCACCGTCACCTGCGACTCACTCAGGCCGTTCGCCTGCAGCTGCCGCTGGATCAGATAGCGCCGGGCGATCTGCAGCTTCTCATCCTGCGTATAGCCGGTAAGCTCGATGATCTCCATCCGATCGCGCAGCGGGCCGGGGATGGTGTCCAGCACGTTCGCCGTCGCGATGAACAGCACGCGGCTCAGATCGAACGGCTGCGCGATGTAGTTGTCGCGGAACGTCGAGTTCTGCTCC
>CAZLYG010000616.1:0-2955 GCA_964563075.1 uncultured Steroidobacteraceae bacterium
AGCCAGCGCTCAGGTGACGACACTGAGCTGATCGCGGCGTACCGCTCGGCGACGGCACTCGTCTATCCGTCTCTCTACGAGGGCTTCGGAATTCCGCCGCTCGAGGCGATGGCGCGCGGCTGCCCGGTGGTTTGCAGCAATGTCAGCTCGATACCCGAAGTGGTCGGCGAGGCAGGCCTCTACTTCGATCCTCGTCGACCGGACGAGCTGCAGCGGGCGCTCGAGACAGCGCTGGCAAACACGTCCTTGCTACAGGACTTGAGCCATCGCGGGCTGCGGCGCAGCGAGCTGTTTTCCTGGAACCGTTGCGCGCTCGAAACTTCCCGCGTCTATGGCACGGTGAGCGGCCGGGAGGCGGCCTACGAGGGCTGGCGGGCGAGCGCCCCGGCGGTTCTGAAATAGCCTCGGATGAGAGAGCGGTAGGGAATCAGCACGCAGACCAGGTAGCTGGCGGCGAGCGCCAGCGGTATTCCGACGAGCCCAAAAGCCTGCGCCGCATAGATGCGCGCAACGATCGAGCTCAGCGCGAATGCGACTGCGATCCACACCTGTGGCGCCAACAGCCCGCTGCCGTTCAGGAAGGCGGCGCAGGTAGCACCTGAGCCTTTCAATACCGCCCACATCCCGTACGCAGCGAACAGAGCGAAGGAGTAAGGCGCCGTCGGACCCAGCCATCCGCGGATCAGCGGCTCACTGCCAGCAACGACCGCCACGGCGACGGCCGCGAGGCCGACGAGCGTCCACGAGAATGCCCGCGTCAGAGCGTTGGCGGCCCAGGTGTGATCCTGCCGAACAGCGGCGTCTGCGAACGCAGGCCACAACGGGCCCGCGAACATCGCTGCTACACCGACAATCGCCTCGAAGATCCGCGCTACGATGGAATATGACGCGACGGCTGTCGGGCCCAGTACGTGAGCGATAATGATGTTGTCAGCTGCGTAAGCGACCGAGCCGGTGATCTGCAGTACCAGAAAGTACCAGCCGGTGTGGAACAGCAAACGGACATGGGCCCCGCGCACGTGGGCAACGCCGGGCCGCGTCCAATGCAACGAGTGGGTCCATGACCAGCCCGCTGCGACGATGCCGGTCGTGGCGGTGATTCCAAAGCTGGATAGCACCAGCAGCGGGAGACCTCCTTTGATCTGGATGACGCCGAACAGCGCGCCGAGCGTGGCCAGCGAAGCCCCCAGCTGCCACAGGCCGGCGGTATATCCCTGCTGCAGCGCCGTTTGAATCCGATAGATCGCTGTGGCCGGCAGTGACAGCGCAAAGCACACCACGAACAGTTGCATGGCATGCAGAACTTCGCCCGCCGGGATCTCGGCCGACTTGGAGGAAAGGATATTCTGCCAAGAAACGTAGACGCCGCACAGCCAGAACACCGACACGATCAACGCACCGATCCCCAGTAGCACCAGCATTGCGCTGGAAACATAGCGGCGCACTTCGGCCTGGTCACCCCGGGCAGTTGCCGTGGCGATCGCGTTGATCAGACCGTTGCTGACGCCGACATCCGCGAATGCCAGGAGGTTTCCAAAGGAGCTCAGTGTCATCCACACGCCGTATCTCGCCGTTCCGAGATAGTGCAGCGTCAAAGGCACGGAGATGAGGGATGTGCCGAGGGTGATCACCCGCGCACCGACCGACGTCGCGGCCGTCAGCAAGGCGCGCCGGTACCGTTCCTGCGACAGGTCTCGGGCGCTGAGCCCCGTGTTCATGGCCTGAATCTATCCGGCCAAGGGAGCCGCAAGTCGCGCACGGAAAGCCGCTGATACCTCCTGCATGCACGAGGGCACCAGGCAGACATCCAGATAGTGCACGACGGCACGGCCGAGCCGAGCCCGCACCACATAGTCGAGGAGGTCGCGCATCTGGTCCGCGTTGACCGTTCCGGGATCCCGTATTCGGATCATGAAGTGTCCGAAGTTGTCGAACAGGTAGGCTTCGCCGTAGCCGAGGGCTGCCAGTTTGCGAGTCAGCTCCATCCAACGGTGAACGTCCGCCTCCGAGACTGGAGTGACCTCCACCCAGATGATCGGCTGATCCTGTTCGAGAAACTTCGGGTCGGACTCGACAACCTCCGCGTCGTAGCCGTCAGTGTCGATCTTTACCAGGCCTACGCGCGTGCTCGGCTCCACGACGGCACTGAGAGGCAGCACTTGCGGTCGATCTGCGGCGCGTCCTGCACGTTCACCCGCGACCCGCAACGATTGCGCCGTGCCGCGATGCTCCAGCAGCGCCAGCGCATCTCCCGGCTTGCCGATGAAGCACTGTTCGACGCGAACACTGCCGAACAGGCGGGGATTACGCTGGATGTTCTCGCGCAGGTAACCGGCAAAGCGTTCGCTCGGCTCTACGCAGATCAGCGGGTTCGTAGCCCCGTGGAGACGGATGAGCGCTGCCGTATCGCCGATGTTCGCGCCTACGTCGACGATAGCGCTCGTGGGCAGTTGCTCACCAACCAGGCGACACAACTCAGGCAACCAGAAATCATAAGTCGGGTAGTGGCTGCGGAACTGCGCCCAGCGATGCTCCTCGGGAGCGACGATTTCCGCTGCTCCGCGCGGGCCCACCAGCTGCAGCCGCCGCGACGATCTGCCGACCACCCGTATCAAGGCACGATCCCTCAGGCGTCGCAGGGTCACGCCGATCTCTGCAGTATTCACTTGGCTCTCGGCGCCGAAGCCGCTTCCCCGACAGCTGTAATGGGACCGTCAATCTGGCACATCAATGCGACGCTTTTGTTGCAGCGGCTCGGTGCTGCTGGGCGGGCGCGCGGGCAACGTGTAACCTAGGGAAAGTCGAGTTGGGATCATCGCGTCGTGAGAGTGCGTACTGCCGCAAAAAAGGCTTTCCAATCACTCGGGTATTCGGTTTCCCGGTACGAGCCGAGGCGCGATCCTGAGCGCTTTCTGCAGACGCTACTGGCGCGCGAGCGTATCGACACCGCGCTCG
>CAZLYG010000617.1:0-2728 GCA_964563075.1 uncultured Steroidobacteraceae bacterium
TCGAACACAGTTTCAAGCAAAATCAGTAATTTATCGGCATTCGAGTCGCGCTGAGCGAATGACTGTCAACCGGAGGTATCGACCGATGACACTGCGCAAGATGTTGGCTGCCGCGAAGAATACCGCGGGGCTGATGGCCCTTCTCGTCTTCACAGTCGCGCCAGTTCAAAGAGCGCTCGCCCAGGCGCCGGCGAACGCGCTCGCTGCTATCTTGGAAAGAATGGCGGTCGAGGACACAGTGACCCAGTATTACGCGCTCTTCGGCGGCCGATCCCACGGCGACTTTGGCTCGTTCTTCACGGATGACGGAGTTCTGGATGCGAATGGGGTAGTCCGTCAGGGCAGGGAAGCGATCAATGCGCTCTACAAGAGCATCGGTGGGACCGACACCGGCCGGATCGATATCCTGATCAACAACCTGAGAGTCGTGGTGAACGGCGAGACCGCGACGGCCGATCTCGTGTGGACCGAGTGCGGTTCGCAGACGCTGACGGCGCTCCCCAGCATCCTCGAGCAGGGCCGGGAGCACGATGAGCTCGTCAAGGTCAGTGGACACTGGCGCTTCAGGCACCGGGTAGTGACCAACGATGGCGGGCTGCCGAAATCGCTGCTGAAGGGATATATCGACAGGTGATTCAGCGCGGCGGGCGCGCGAACAATGCCAGAAAGGCCTGCACTGACAGGCTGATGCGGCGGGCAATCGCCGCCTCGCTCGGGGGATCGCCTCTGGTCATGTGATTGAGCATGGGCTCGCCGATGGCCATGCCGAAGAGCATCGCGCCGGCCTCGCGTACGTCATCCAGCTCGAGCGCACCGCGCGCGACCTGACGAGCGAGCCAGGCGTCGAGCGCGCTGTCGCCGTTGCACACAGCCTGGCGTCGGAGAGCCAGACCGATGTCCGGGGAGCAGGGCGACTCAGCAATCAACAGCCGGGTGAGCGCGATGTGGCGCGGCGCCAGGACCACCCGCGCGACGCCCTTCAGAAACTCGACGAGCACGTCCTGCATCGGCCGGCCATCCTCGGGAATCGGATCCGCGAACGGCGCCAGGCGCGCTGTCAGCAGCGCCTCGAACAGCGCGGCCTTGCTCTCGAACACGGTGTAAATGGTTTTCTTGGACATGCCGGCCCGGCGGGCGATTTCGTCCATCGTCGCCGGCTGGTAGCCCTGTTCGAGAAAGATCTCCTCGGCGGTCTCGATCAGCTGGGTGCGGCGCTGCTCGTCGGAGTATTGACGCGGCCGCCCGGCCGACCCCGCGGGGGCGCCGTTCCGCGAGTCGCTTACAAACGGTGGCGCGTCAACTCGCGGCAGGAATTTAGCGTGCTTGAGCTTGAGGCCCACGATCTCACCGGTGCTCTACCCACTATGATTCATTGACGTTCATTTGGAAACCCCCTAGTTTCCTAATTGCGCGTGCTCAGGCCGCCGCGACGGGCGGCCTGTCGCCGTTCATTTTGCGTCCCCGAGGAAGTCAGGCATGCCGTCCAAGCCGTGTCGCCTTGCACCGATCGCCGCCGCGACGGCAGCCATGGCCGCGCTGCTGGGTGGCTGCGGCGGCCAGGCCCCGGCGCCTGCTGCCTCCAAGCCCGAAGTCACCGTCGTCACGCTCCACGGCGCCCCCGTCTCCCTGACCACGGAGCTGCCCGGCCGCGTGTCGGCCTTCCGTTATGCAGAAGTGCGGCCGCAGGTCGGGGGAGTGATTCAGAAGCGGCTGTTCGTGGAAGGCGACAAGGTTGCCGCCGGCCAGCAGCTGTACCAGATCGATCCCGCCCCCTACCAGGCAGCCCTGGCGAGCGCACAGGCGTCAGTGACGCGTGCGAAGGCGGCAGCCGCGGTCGCGAAGCTCACTGCCGATCGTTACCACTCCCTGATCGACGCTCACGTCATCAGCAAGCAGGACTACGACAACGCCGCGGCTACCTTGCAGCAGAACGAAGCTGACGTGGCGGTGGCCGAAGCCGCCGTGCGTAGCGCTGCAATCAATCTTGCCTACACGAAGGTGTACTCGCCGATTGCCGGCCGTACGGGGCGCTCGTCCATCACCGAGGGTGCGCTTGTCACAGCCAACCAGTCGAACAGCCTCGTTACGGTGACGCAGCTCGAGCCGGTCTACGTCGATGTCACGCAGCCGAGCACGACGCTCGTGCGCTTGAAGCGCGAGCTGGCGAGCGGGCAGATCCGCAGCGCCGGCGCGGACCAGGCGGTCGTGAAGCTCGCACTCGAGGATGGCAGTCCGTACGAGGCGCCGGGGAAACTGCAGTTCACCGAAGTGACAGTCGATGAGGGAACCGGCTCCGTTACGCTGCGCGCCATTTTTCCCAATCCCCCCGAACTCCTGCTGCCCGGAATGTTCGTGCGGGCGACCATCGAAGAAGGGTTGCGCACGGATGCATTGCTCGCTCCGCAGGAGGGGATCACGCACGCGCCCGATGGCACTGCGACCGCATTGATCGTGGGACAGGACGGTAGGGTCGCGCAGCGCAACGTACTGGTGGATCGTGCGGCCGGGGACAAGTGGATCGTCACTGACGGATTGGCTGAGGGAGATCGGTTGATCGTGGGCGGCCTGCAGAAGGTCAAGCCGGGGATGGAAGTCTCGGCGCACGAAGCGGTGAGCGCAGCGGCCGCTCGCAAAGTCGCTCAAAGCGGGCGCTGACGCGGCCGCGCCATGTCCCGGTTCTTCATCGATCGGCCGATCTTCGCCTGGGCGCTCGCCATCCTCGTCATGA
>CAZLYG010000617.1:2738-2953 GCA_964563075.1 uncultured Steroidobacteraceae bacterium
TGATGGCGGGATTCCTGGCGCTCTTCACGCTGCCGGTCGCGCAGTATCCCAACCTGGCCCCACCGGGTATCGCCATCAGCGTCACCTATCCGGGCGCCTCCGCGGAGACCGTGGAGACGACGGTCGTGCAGCCGATCGAACAGCAGTTGAGTGGCATCGACAACCTGCTCTACTTCTCCTCCGAGAGCGACAAGGACGGCAGCGTCACGATCACC
>CAZLYG010000618.1:0-2941 GCA_964563075.1 uncultured Steroidobacteraceae bacterium
TCCTCCGCAACCCGGGGATCAAGATCCCGGCGATCACCCTGATCGGCATCCTCGTGGTCGCACTCGCCGGCCGTGCGAAGGAAAAAGAGCTCGGCGCGGCAGCCAGGGCGGTGGGCGTGGAAGAATTCGCCCTGCGCAAGGGGCTACTCATTGCAGTGTTCTCCGGAGTGATGTCGGGGTGCTTTGCCTGGGGGTTGGATGCGGGGCAGGAAATTCGCGACGCCACCCTGGCCGCAGGAACCAACCCGTTGTGGCAGGGTTTACCGGTGCTGTGCGTCGTGCTCGCGGGCGGCCTCACGACCAACCTCATCTGGTGCGCGATCCTGATCCGGCGCAACCGCTCCGCGGGCGAGCTCGTGGGCCGGGTCAAGGGCAAGCGCCGGCCGCCGATGACCAGCAACTATCTGCTCGCGGCGTTGGGTGGAACGCTGTGGTACTTCCAGTTCTTCTTCTACACCATGGGCGAGAGCCAGATGGGGCGCTTCGGCTTCTCGTCGTGGACGCTGCACATGGCGAGCATCATTCTGTTCTCGACGCTCTGGGGATTCGCCCTGAAGGAATGGCGCGGTGCCAGTTTCCGGACGCGCATGCTCGTGTGCGGCGGTATTGCCGTTCTGGTGTTCTCTACGCTGGTCATCGGCATGGGCAACTACTACGCGACCCTGCCGGCTTCCTGACGCCAGCGCCGGCGATAGTCGCCGGGATCCTCGGGCAGGGGCGTGACGCGCCTCAACGAGGAGGGTGGCGGAAGCTCGGGGTTCAGCAGCCGCAGGGCGCCAAAGGATGCATCACTCCCGGCATGCGCGACATACACGGCAGTCTCGGGTCGCATGGAGGCGAGCGCTCGCACGAACACCTCGCAGCTGGCAAAGCGGCCTTCGATGAGGAGCCGCTCGCGGGCGCCGATGAGATCGAGCGATGCATCCGTAACGAGTGCTGCATACAGACACACAGCAGCCAGGCGCTCTGAAGGATCCACGGGTGCTTCGATCCAACGCCCATGCCCTTCAGGGTAGGGCCCCGAACCGGGTGTGAATGTCGGCAGGACCCGGGTTCCGGAGGCGAGGACAGTCGCTACAGACCGCAGCAGCGCCGGCTGGTCCTCAGGCGCATCGACGCGCCGACCCTGCGCGAGGAGCTCAATCTCACGTCCACCCATGAAGCGTGCCGAAGGGACCGGCTTGCCGAATGCATCGACATTGACCAGGCAGTCTTGTGTGTCAGACAGATGCCCGATCTCAGAGAATGACTCGGCCGAAGGGGTTCGCATGGCAACGAACCACGTCCCTGTCGAGAGCACTGTGGCCTCGCTTCCGGCAATTTCCGGGTAGGCCCGGGCGGCGAGCAGGGCCGCGTTAGAATCGTGCAGCCCGCAGTGGATGCGGGTGTCGGGTGCAAGGCCCGTGCGCTCAACCCATTGTGATCGCAGAGCGCCCAGCGCCGTACCGGGGCGTGCCATCGGGGCCATGCGAGCGGCCCAACCGCGATCGATCGAGAGCCTCGAGTACGTGCCGGCCAACGGATACCACAGGTCCGTAGGGCACCCGAGGTTGGTCACATCGGCCGCGGCAACGCCCGACAGCAGCCAGCTCCAATATTGCGCCCAGGGAAGGATGGTCGTGCTCTCCCTCACCGGGCCGCCCTGGAGGGTTTCCAGGTAATGCAGCTGCGCGCCCAGGTTGAGGCCATGGGGGAGCGCGGGTGACCCGGTCAGGGCGAACGGTTCCCGCCCAGCGTCGTAGGCCTGGCGCACAGCTCGCGGGATCGGATGTTCGTAGTCCAGCGGTGGCTGCAGCAGTCCGCCTTGGCCCAGCCACGCCGCTGCCGCACCATGGGCGACTGGGATGATGGCGCCGACATCGTAGCCGGTGGCCAGCTCCCTTAGCGTATCGGCCAGCCAACTCTCGATCCCGGCTGCGTCCAGTCCGCGGTAGCCGCTCGGGGTTTCGAGCGGCTCGTTGGCTCGGGCACGCCGCTCCAGGGGCTGCCCCTCGGGGCTCCAGAGGGTGAGCTTGGACAAGGTCTTACCCACGTCCAGGACGAGTGTGCCGCGTACCTTCATGGTGGTCTGCGCGACCTAAAATGAGCGATAATTAGCGATCATGATTGCAAATTGCCGCGCTCCTCGCTACAAAGACCCCCACGGGGGCCCCGCCGCTGACAAGAGTGCCCGATGACTGACGTTTTGAAAGCCCGGCCGCCGGGTCCCACCGCATCCCTGCCCTTTGCGGTCCCGGAGAATCGCTGGACCACGCCTCCCGACCCGTCGCCCGCGGGACTCCTGCTATACCGCTCGAATCTGCTGGGCTCGGATCTGACGGTGACGAATTTCGGCGGCGGCAATACTTCGGCAAAGCTGCTCGACAGCGATCCGCTCACGCGCGCGCCGGCTCGCGTGCTGTGGGTGAAGGGATCCGGCGGCGACCTTGGCTCGATGCCGCTCGAGGGCTTTGCGACTCTGTATCTGGACAAGCTGCTGGGGCTGGAGGACCTCTGCCGGGGCGTGGAGCACGAGGACGAGCTCGTCGGCTACCTGCCTCACTGCACCTTCAACCTCAATCCGCGGGCCGCCTCGATCGATACGCCCCTACATGCATTCCTGCCGTTCCCACACATCGACCACGTTCACCCGGACGCCATCATTGCGCTGGCTGCGTCCTCTACGGGCGAGCGAGTCACACGGGAAATCTGGGGCGGCGCGGTCGGATGGCTGCCCTGGAAGCGACCCGGCTTCGATCTGGGATTGCGATTGCGCGACTATGTCGGCGCACACCCCGGTTTGCGCGGCGTCATGCTCGCCGGCCACGGCATCATCTGCTGGGGCGACACCTCACAGCTCTGCTACGCAAACACGATCGAGCTGATAGCGGACGCTGCCCGGTATCTGAACGAGCGGATCGAAGCGGCTGCGAAGCTGATGCCGGCACTGCGCGCCCTCGTG
>CAZLYG010000619.1:0-2938 GCA_964563075.1 uncultured Steroidobacteraceae bacterium
GGGCAGTAGCCATGGTGCTGATCGTGCTGGGCGTGCTCGGCACCTTCATTCCCGGGATTCCCGGCCCCGCCGCCGTGTTTGCAGGCATGTTGCTCGCTGCGTGGATCGATCATTTCTCGCGGGTGGGATGGGCCGCTGTAGGGATACTGGCAGCGCTCACCGTCGCGGCCCTGGCTGTCGACACCGTGGCCAGCGTTCTGGGTGCGAGGCGCGTCGGCGCGAGCCGCGCGGCGCTGATCGGCGCCCTGCTGGGCACGATCGTCGGCCTGTTCTTCGGCTTCGTGGGGATTCTGATCGCGCCTTTCCTCGGCGCCGTGATCGGACAGCTGTCCAGTCGCCCGCACGTGCCTTCGGCCGTGCGCGTCGGTGTTGGAACCTGGATCGGGCTGGCGGTCGGCGCCGTCGCCAAGATCGTCATCGTCCTGGCCATGCTCGCCGTGTTTCTGATCGCCTACTTCATCGGTTCCTGACACTGGCGGACACAACAGCGCGTCAGTGTGGACGCTCGCGACGCGCCGTCACAAACTAGGGTCTGTCGAGCGCAGCCATTTGAGGGGAGTCATGCATCATCAGGTGAGACTGGTAGCCGCGGTGCTCGCGCTAGGCCTGCTGCCTTGCGCAGCGGAAGCGGCGGGGAGCTGTTCGGACCTGCTGAAATTCTCGGCGGCGGGTACCACCATCGAGAAGGCTGCGGATGTTGCCGCCGGCCCCGTGCCCGCACCGCCAGGCGGCCCGCCCGTACAGCTGCAAGCTCCAGCGCACTGTCGCGTCGATGGCGTCATCGGCGCGCACAAAGGTCTGGACGGCAAGGCTTATGGCATTCACTTTGCGCTGGCAATGCCGCCGGACTGGAACGGCCGCCTGCTGTATCAGGGTGGCGGCGGCCTGAATGGCTCCGTGCAGCCGCCAGTGGGTGCGACTGCGGCCGGCGAGACTCCCGCGCTCTCACGCGGCTTTGCCGTCGTGACGAGCGACTCCGGGCATGAAGGCGCTGTATTCGACTCCTCGTTTTTTGCAGACCAGCAAGCCGCGCTCGACTTTCTTTACCAGTCGATAGGCAAGGTCATGGCGGTGGCGCGCCCGCTGGTCGCAGCACACTATGCCAAAGCGATCGCGCACAGCTATTTCGTCGGGTGCTCCACGGGCGGCCGCGAGGCGATGATCTCGGCGCAGCGCTACCCCAACGAGTTCGATGGTATTGTCGTCGGCTCACCGGCGATGCGGACGAATTATTCCAACCTGGCGACGCGCTGGATCACCGTTTCGCTGAACTCCGCGGCTCCGAAGGATGCACAGGGCCGCTCGCTGACCGCCCGGGCACTGTCGGATGCGGATCGCAAGCTCGTCGTCGCTGGGCTGCTCGAGGCCTGCGATGCCTTGGATGGAATGAAGGATGGGATGATCTTCAACACGCGGCGCTGTGCTTTCGATCCCCAGGTACTGCAGTGCCGGGGCCCCAAGAACGATGGCTGTCTGTCCGCAGCCCAGGTGCAGGCCATCAAGCGGGGCTTCGCCGGACCGCGGACCCGCGCCGGCATTCAGGTGTATCCCGGCTTCCCGTACGACACCGGGATTGCCTTTAAAGGCGCGGGTATTCCCGGACTGCTCTCCGGGGGCTTGAGCCCGGTCGGGCCCTCTCCCACCACGACGCAGATGAATGTGGATCAGGAAGCTGCGGTTGCGCATGACGCACGCGAAATGGCCGGCGACACCGACGCCTGGACGAATCTGTCCTCGTTCACGGCGCACGATGGCAAGCTCATTTTCTATCACGGGATGAGCGATCCGTGGTTCTCGGCTCTGGATACCCTCGGCTATTACGAACGTCTGTCCTCGGAAAACCTCAAGGGTCCGGTCAGCCAGTGGAGCCGGCTGTTCCTGGTTCCGGGCATGGGCCACTGTGGTGGCGGCGAGGCGGCGCTCGACCGCTTCGACATGCTCTCGGCCATCGTCGGCTGGGTCGAGAAAGGACAAGCACCCGATGCCGTTATTGCCACCGGGGCCGCATTTCCCGGACGCAGCCGGCCGCTGTGCGCTTATCCGAAGCATGCGCAGTATCGTGGCAGCGGCGATCCGCAATCCGCCGCGAGCTTCAGCTGCGAGGAGTGACGTGCGCTCGCCGCGCAAGCCTGGCTTCAGATGACGCCAAGCGTCGTGTCGCGGATGTGGAGAATGTGTTTGGAGAACGCAGCTGCCGCGGCCTGCGGATCGCGCGTGCGCAAGGCCTCGACGATCAAGCGGTGATCCTGCAGGCTCTTATCGATCGCGCCGGGCCGCGCCATCGCGATGCGACGCTGGTCGAGCACGTAGGTATACAGATCGACCACGAAGTCCGCGAGCAGCCGGTTGCCGCACGCATAGTAGATGGTCAGATGAAACTCCCGGTCGCAGATCAGGAAGCGGACCGGGTCGCGGCGCGCCAGCTTCTGGGCCGCCAGAGAATCCTCCAGGCGGCCAAGGTCTGCGGCGCTCAGATGAGTCGCAGCAGAAGCGACCACCGCCGTCTCGACGAGCACCCGTGCGCTGTGCACATCCCGCAAAGGGTAACCGTTGATCGAGCTCGGATTGGTGATGCCGATGCGCTGCACCGGGACGTCGTTTCTGGCGACCCGAGTGCGCGATCCTTGCGATACCTGCACGATGCCGGCACCGGCCAGCATTTGCATGGCTCCCCGTACGGTCTCGCGGCTGACCATCAGCATCGCGACCAGCTCTCGCTCGCTGGGCAACTCATCGCCCACCTGCAGGATGCCCGATGCGATCAGCGACAGAATCTTGTCGCGTATCTTCTCCTTCGCCGTCTGCTTCTGAATCGTCTCGCTGAGAGTTGCGATCGGACTCGCTTTGACCTTGTGAGTTGGCATCGGGAAGCTTTGCGTCTGCCGGTCGCGCGCGTGCGGGATTTCACGCCAGTATGCCTGTAAAAGTACCAGCCGGG
>CAZLYG010000620.1:0-2933 GCA_964563075.1 uncultured Steroidobacteraceae bacterium
GACTAAGCCGGGGCCGGATGGCAGGCTGCGCTGCGGCTGGTCGCTCTCCGCGCCGCAGTTCCTCCACTACCACGACACGGAATGGGGCTTTCCTGTCGCGGACGATCACCGCCTTTTCGAGAAGCTCTGCCTGGAAGGCTTTCAGTCCGGCCTGAGCTGGCGCACCATTCTCGGCAAGCGCGACAATTTCCGTGCGGCCTTTCATCAGTTCGACTTCGATCGGATCGCGAGGTTCACGAATCGCGATGTCGAGCGCCTGGTGAAGGACGAAGGGATTGTCCGTCACCGGGGCAAGATCGAATCGGTCATCAACAACGCCAGGCGCGCAAGGGAGCTGGTCAAACAGGACGGCTCGCTCGCGGCTTATTTCTGGCGGCACGAGCCCGATCCCACGAGCCTGGCGAAACCGCAGACCGCATCGACCTCGGCTGCCTCGATTGCGCTGTCGAAAGCTCTCAAGAAGCGCGGCTGGAGTTTCGTTGGGCCCACCACGGTGTTCGCCTTCATGCAGGCGATGGGACTGATGAACGACCATGCCGAAGGCTGTGTCATCCGGATAGAGGCCGAAAAGGCTCGGGCACGGTTCAAGCGGCCGGCGGGAGCTTCCACGCGCTAGACGGCCGCTGCCTCGCGTTCGATCAGGGCCCGTTTACGCTCGACTCCCCAGGCATACCCGGACAGGCGGCCATCGTTGCGCACCACCCGATGACACGGGATCGCCACGGCGATGTTGTTGGCCGCACAGGCCCCAGCGACCGCTCGCACCGCCTTCGGTGCGCCGATGACCTCCGCGATCTGCGCATAGCTCATCGTCTTGCCCGGCGGGATTTCCGTGAGTGCCCGCCAGACGCGTTGCTGGAACGCGGTCCCCCGAACATCGAGTGGCAGGCCGAGCCCGATTTGCGGCGCTTCGACGAAGCCCACCACACGGGCGACGAGCTGCTCGTAGTCGGCATCGGCGCCGATGAGGCGGGCCTTCGGGAAGCGGTCCTGCAGATTGCGCACGAGCGCGCCCGGATCCTCGCCCAGCAGGATCGCGGCTACCCCCTTATGGCTGGACGCCACCAGAATCGCACCGAGCGAGGACTGACCCACGGCGAAGCGGATGTCCTCCTCGGCGCCGCCCGCACGATACCGGCTGGGTGTCATCCCCAGCATGTCTGTCGTCTTTTCGTAGAATCGTGCGGCGGAGTTGAAACCGGCCTCGTAGATCGTTGCGGTGACGGACTGCCCCTGAGTCAGGTGCTCGCGCACCCGCTGGGCCCGATGAGCTTGCATGTAGTCCTTCGGGGTCAGGCCCGTCACGGCCTTGAACATACGATGGAAGTGGCTGGGGCTCAGCTCCACTGCTTGCGCCAGGTCGGCAAGCGACAGCGGCTCCTCGCTCTGCTCGATGAGTCGGCAAGCCTTGGCCACGCGGGCGGCGTTCTGCGCTTCCAGCGGGGCCCCATCCGGATTGCAGCGCTTGCACGGCCGAAAGCCCGTGGCCTGGGCCGCGCTCAGAGTGTCGTGGAGCGTCACGTTTTCCGGCTTCGCAACTCTCGACGGACACGAAGGCCTGCAGTAGACCCGCGTAGTGGCTACTGAGTACCAGAATAGCCCGTCAGCGGTGCGGTCGCGCGCGACGACTCGTGCCCAGCGGGGATCGGCAGCCGTGGCCACTGCCTTCGCTACGGCTGATTTTCTCGCCATGGGTGTGCTCGCCCCTTCCACGATCGCATTCATTGTCTGGCCCTCGCCTTCCGGATAGCCAGCATTATTCGAATGCCGGGCAGGGGCGGCACCCCGATTCTTGCGATCAAATTGCGCCGTGCAAGGTCTCTACTGTGCCGAGGACAGCCGATTGACCACCTTGGTGACACCCGGTACGCGGCGGGCCGCCTGCAAGGCTTTCATGGCATCTCCGGCGGATCGAGTCTCGCCGCTGAGCGTCACGACGCCGTCCTTGGTACTCACATCGAGGTGTACCACGCGGTTCGGATCTTCCTTGCGCACTGCAGCCGTCACCTGATCTGAGATCTGCGCATCCGCGGGTGCGGCGCTCGACTGGGCGTAGGCACTGGCGAGCACGACTGTGCTCGCGGCAAGGGCAACGAATGAGCTGACGCGATTCATCTGGACCTCCTTACTTCGCGATCGGGTAACGCATGTTGCTTCCGGCGTCCTGCGAAAACGACCCTGCATGCGATGAATGTCGGCTTTTTCGCGCCCGGGCGAGGCCGCTTGCGTCGTGACACTCCCGGGATGCCGGGATAGTATTTCCGCGATCGGCGCCCGGCGCGACATGCAGGGGGGGCAGCTGGTGAAGTTCATTCCATTGATCTGGGCGGGAATTCTGCGCAAGCGGAGCCGCTCCATTCTCATTCTTCTGCAGGTTGTCGTCGCGTTCGCGCTGTACGGCGTGCTGCAGGGCCTGACGAGCGGGATCAACCACGCGATCGCCGCCACCCATGCCGACCGTCTGTACGTGGGGAGCAAGCTGGATCTGGGAAACCCGCTCCCGGTGTCTATCCTGGAGTGGCTCAAGACTGTCCCAGGCGTCCTCGGGGTTGCGCCGCGCTTGCAGTTCGGCGCGACCTATCAGCGTCCCGAGCAGGGCCTGCCCATCTGCGCCACCGATGTGGACGCATTCCTGGCGGAGTACCCGGAGGACAAGGTCGACCCAGCGCAGCAACGCGCGATGCGGCAAACCCAGGACGGCGCGCTCGTGGGCATCGGTACGATGCACAAGTACGGCTGGCAGGTCGGCCAGCGAGTGACGTTGCAGGCGCCGCTCAAGCGCAGTGACGGAACGAACAACTGGACGTTCGACATCGTGGGGACATGGGTGGACAGCGAGGGCGTCAACGCAGACGACGCGACGCTGCTCATCGCCAACTATCGCTACGTCAACGAATCGCTGCTTCCGGGGGGTCCGGAGCGTGACACGATAA
>CAZLYG010000621.1:0-2931 GCA_964563075.1 uncultured Steroidobacteraceae bacterium
TCTGGATCAACGCTTCGATGGTCACGCTGTAACTGGTTCGCTGCGGCGTGGGCAGCCCGACCTTTAGAGGGCGAGGCGGGTACCTGTCCCAGTTGTCGCAGATCAGATGGGCGTGCGTGTCGAAGAGCGCAGCGGTCATAGGGTCCCCTCTGATAGTCCCATTCGCATCCCGGCACTTGACTGAAACGGCCCGGTTCTTTGCGTGGCGGACGTTGGTTCCAGGTCGATATAGTGAGCTTATAGTAAGCCCTTCGATACCGGGAGCGAGCGCATGACCGATCCGTTGTTTGCTATCGCAGGCAAGACCGCGCTCGTCACCGGTGGCACGAGCGGCGTCGGTCTCATGATCGCGCGCGGGCTCATCGCCCGAGGGGTGAGAACCTACATCACCGGTCGCGATGCTGCGCAAACGGCAAAGCTGGCCGCCGAGCTCGCCCGCTCAGGAGGAACCTGCGTCGGCCTGGGAGCCGATCTGGCCGACGAGAACGGGCCGCACGTGCTGGCGCAGGCATTCTGCGCCCGCGAGGGCCGCCTGGACGTTCTCGTGAACAATGCCGGTACCAACGCCAAGGGCAGCCTCAAAGAGGTGACGACGGCGGACTGGGACCAGGTGATGGGCGTCAATCTGCGCGCCGGCTTCTTCATGGTCCAACAGCTGTTGCCACAGCTGCGTGCGTCTGCCAGCGCGGCGGATCCCGCTCGTGTCATCAACATCGGATCGATAGGCGGCCTGCACATCCCGAACTGGGAGGCGCACGGCTACAACGCCTCCAAGGCGGCGCTGCATCACCTCACGCGCTCCCTGGCCAAGACATTGGGCAAGGAAAACATCACCGTCAATGCGATTGCGCCCGGTCCGTTTCCTTCGCGGCTCACGGACACGCAAGCGGAGGCGGTGAGGAAGAGCATTGCGACTTATGTTCCGCTGGGGCGGCCCGGAGAGCCGGATGATGTCGTCGGTGCAGTGATATTTCTCGCATCCCGCGCCGGCGCGTACGTCAACGGGGCGACGATTCCACTCGACGGTGGCTATATCGCGGCGCTTTGACAGCGGATCACGCTCGACGGCGAGCGCATGCCGCGCATAGGCGCCAGGCTCGCTCAGACGCACGTGCGTGCAACTGCGATGGCCGTTTCGAGCAAGTCGCTGCGCAGCGGCGGACGTTAACCTCAAGCTCCCAACGCATTTTCAAGGACGGGGCAGATGAGCCCGAGCGAACGCCAACTGTTGACGATAAACAATGTTGGCGTGCTGAGTTTCGGCTCTGGTGCCGCGTTACGGTGCGCAACCGACCTGCGTGACCGTGGCGCGAAATCGGTGTTTCTCGTCACTACTCAGCCGACTCTGCATCTGTGCCAGCCGCTGATGGAGGCACTGCGCGCCCAGGGTTGCGGGTTGACGGTCTGGCATGACATGGCCGGTGAGCCGACGATCCCGGAGTTCGAGAAGGCCTTGGAGGCCGCACGGCGCGCGAAGGTCGATGCGGTCATCGGGCTGGGTGGCGGCAGTGCCATGGATGTCGCGAAGCTGGTCGCGGCGCTCGTCGACGGCAAGCAGCGGATCGAGGAAGCGATCGGAGTAGATAAGCTCCTCGGTCGAGCCCTATGGGTGGGATGCATTCCCACCACCGCGGGCACGGGAAGCGAGGTCACGCCCATCGCCATCCTGGCCGACCACCTGCAGGATCTCAAAAAGGGCGTGGTGAGCCGCCACCTCGTGCCGGATGCAGCCTATCTCGACCCATTGCTGACGGTGACGATGCCGCCCGCGGTGACCGCGGCCACCGGCCTGGATGCGCTGACGCACTGTGTCGAAGCGTACGCGAACCGCTTCGCCCATCCCCTCGTGGATGTCTACGCGTTGGCCGGCATTGCGCTGATCGCGGGAAATCTCGAGCGCGCATTCAAGAACGGTCAGGACCTCGAGGCCCGATCAGCGCTGCTGCGGGCCAGTCTCTATGGCGGCTTGTGCCTGGGCCCGGTGAACACGGCGGCCGTTCACGCATTGGCCTATCCCCTGGGCGGTGAGTTTCACATTGCGCACGGGCTTGCGAATGCGCTGCTCCTCCCTCATGTGCTGCGCTTCAATATCGAAGCCGCGCCTGAACGCTATGCCGACATCGCACGGGCTTTGGGGACGACGCCCAGCGGGCAGCCTCTGCAGGATGCCGCGGACGGCATCACTCGCATGGAGGGACTGATCAGCCGCATCGGCGTCAAGACCGGTATGAGACACTTCGGCATCAAGCGTGCTGACATCCCGCGAATGGCGAGTGCTGCGATCACAGTGACGCGACTACTGGAGCGCAATCCTCGCGTTCTCACCGAAAAGGACGCCTTGGCGATCTACGAAGCTGCCTGGTAAGGTCACCTGCATGCGCAAATCACGCAAGGTCATCATCACCTGCGCGCCGACCGGCTCGATACATACGCCCTCGATGTCCCCCTACCTGCCGATCACTCCGGCTGAGATCGCGCAGTCGGCAATCGAGGCGGCCAAAGCGGGTGCCGCGATTCTTCATCTGCATGCGCGCGACCCGGTAGACGGGCGCCCGAGCCCCGCGGCGAAGGACTTCTTCGCATTCCTGCCGCAGATCAAGCAGGCGAGCGATGCAGTGATCAACATCTCGACCGGTGGTAGCGCCCTGATGTCGCTGGATGAGCGGCTCGAGGGAGCGAAGGCAGCACGCCCGGAGCTGTGCTCGCTGAACATGGGCCCGCTGATCTTCGACTTCAGTGGTGCCGGCGCACGCGTGCAGAACTGGAAGCACGACTGGGAGCGTTCCTATGTCGAGACCTCGCGCGAGCGCATCATGTACAACAGCAACGCCTACATCGAGCGCATCATGCGCGAGGTCGGGCAGGAATTCGGCACGAAGTTCGAATTCGAGTGCTATGACATCGGGCATCTGTACACGCTGGCCCACTTTG
>CAZLYG010000622.1:0-2900 GCA_964563075.1 uncultured Steroidobacteraceae bacterium
ACCGCGCGCGTCAGGGCAGCGAGCGCCTCAACGGCATTCTGGTCGCCATGGGCGAAGCCACGCGCGTCGAGGAAGCCATCGCCGGGGCCGAGCGAACTCGATTTGACATAGTGGCCGTCGTCGCCTCGGCGATCGACTCGTACCGTAACGCCTTTCCGCAACGCGCGTTTGTCGCTGACCTCCCCGCTGAGCCGATTCAGATCGAGGGAGCGCCGGATCTCGTGGTGCAGATGCTCGACAAGCTGGTCGACAACGCGGTCGATTTCAGCCCCGCGGGCGCTGCGATCACCGTGCGGCTGCGCAGCGAGCCCCGCTTCGTGGCGCTCGCGGTCGAGAATCCGGGGCCGCCGCTGGCTCCCTGGATCCGCGGGCGCCTGTTCGAGAGTCTGTGGCAGTCGCGCACGGATCGCGACAGCCGGCCTCACTTCGGGCTGGGGCTCTATATCGTCCGCCTGATCGCCGAGTTCCACGGCGGGAGCGCGAGCGCGGCCAATCTCCCTGGAGACACCGGGGCGAGCTTCGTGGTGCGCCTGGCCCGGCCATAACCCCGGAACTGCGTGGTGCGTCACCCTGGAACCGGGCGTAGCGCACAGGCCACGCCTCAAGCGGCTGCTTCTCCTGCCGCTTTACGTCTAAGCAGATAAGGCTGCCCGGAGTACTGGCGGCAGGCGGACGGCAACGGTTGTATCGTAATTACGACATAGAAGATTCATCTGGAACGAGTACACTTCATGCTCGCAGGACGAGCCGGATGACACCGCAAGCAGCGGTTTTCCTTGGGTACGCACCCATCCGGCACTGGAATTGCCCTGCGGGCAGGGTTTGAACGTCAGCCGCTCATGATGCGGCCGGCTCACACGGGAGGGAAGCTAACAAGGATAACGATAGAAAACTCGGAGACGATGCGGGCACGGGTAACGACAGCCACTAACTTACTGAGGTTGTCAGGAACGGCCACGACGTGAACTGACACGCGGGCCTCGAAATATTCGGCCGGAGCAGCACTTGAAGGCTCCAGCGTTCCAGCCGCAAGTCATAGATGCTCGTGATCACGCGACCCGCCGGCGCGCATCTCGAGGCGGAAGCCTCGAGAGGGCGATTCTCAGATCGTATTGAGCCCGCGCCCGGTTCGGAGCTGACAGCGATCTACCGGGTCACTCATGGGAAGACCATTACAACCCCGCCGCTGCGGCGGGGTTTTTTTTACCTCGCGGCGTCCCTCGTCAGAAGGCCCGGGTCCGAACGCCGAATCGACGGGTTGAGAGGTGCTCTCCGCGCTGCACGCGGCTAGCCCACTCCCAGCTTCCGCAAAATCCCCTTCGCCGCCTCGCGCCCTTCGAACACCGCCGTCACCACCAGATCGGAGCCGCGCACCATGTCCCCGCCAGCGAACACCTTGGGGTTGGTCGTCCGGAAGGGCGTCTCGTGAGCGGCTGACACGCGCACCCGGCCGTTGGCATGCACGCGGATGTCATGCTTCTCGAACCACGGCGGTGGGTTTGGCAGGAATCCAAACGCAATGATCACCGCATCCGCCTCCAGCACGCGCTCGGAGCCCGGGATGGGCTCGGGGATGCGGCGGCCGCGGGCATCCGGCGATCCGAGGCGGGTCTGGACGATCTTCACGCCCTCGACGCTGTCCGAGCCGATGATTTCGGTGGGCTGCGCATTGAAGAGGAACTCCACGCCCTCTTCCTTGCTGTTCTTGTAGTCGCGGCGCGAGCCCGGCATGTTGCTCTCATCGCGCCGATAAGTGCAGGTCACCGATTCCGCCCCCTGACGGATCGCGGTGCGATTGCAGTCCATGCCCGTATCGCCGCCGCCCAGAACGACCACGCGCTTGCCCCGCAGGCTGATGAGGCGCTCGGCGCTGCCGGGCAATCCGAGCTCGTGGTTGATGTTGGAAATCAGATAAGGCAGCGCTTCATGCACGCCCGGCAGATCCTCACCAGGGAAGCCGCCCTTGACGTACCTGTACGTGCCCATTCCGAGGAACACCGCGTCATATTCCTCGACGAGCTGCGCGAATGGCATGTCGGTGCCGATATCTACGCCGAGCCGGAACTCGACGCCCATTCCTTCCATGATCTCGCGGCGCTTCTCCACGACTTCCTTCTCGAGCTTGAAGGGAGGAATGCCGAAGGTGAGCAACCCGCCGATCCGGGAGTAGCGGTCGAACACGACCGGCGTAACGCCGTTGCGCACCAGAATGTCGGCGCAGCCAAGGCCCGCGGGCCCTGCGCCCACCACGGCAACACGTTTACCCGTGGGACGGACGTTCGACATGTCGGGTTTCCACCCGAGCTTCAGCGCCTCATCGGTGATGTATTTTTCGATGGAGCCGATGGTGACGGCACCCAGGCCGTCGTTGAGCGTGCACGCGCCCTCGCACAGGCGGTCCTGCGGGCAGATGCGCCCACAGACCTCCGGCAGTGAGTTGGTCTTGTGCGACAGCTCGGCGGCCTCGAAGAGGTTGCCTTCCTCGATGAGCTTCAGCCAGTTGGGAATGTAGTTGTGGACCGGACATTTCCACTCGCAGAAGGGGTTGCCGCAGGCCAGGCAGCGCCCCGCCTGCTGAGCGGCGCCCTGCGCATCGAACGGCGCGTAGATCTCGCGGAACTGGGCGATCCGCACTTCCACGGGCAGCTTCGCCGGGTCGGTACGCGGGATGTCCAGAAATTGCAGATTTTTATCGGCCATGATTGACTCTTACGCCGCGCGCCGCAGGTTCTCGATCAACGAATCGATCGAGGCGGCTTTCGGCTTGACCACCCAGAACTTGCCGATGTAGGAGCGCAGATCGTTGACGATCTCCTCCGCCCACACGCTGCCGGTCTCGGAAGAATGCTGTTCGAGCAGCCCTTCCAGGTGCTGCAGATGCGATTGCATCGACTCGGCGT
>CAZLYG010000623.1:0-2898 GCA_964563075.1 uncultured Steroidobacteraceae bacterium
TCGGACACAGGAAGTCATCGTCGCGCAGGAGATCCTGCAGACGATGGGCTTGCGCTCGTTCACCCCACTGGTCGTCGCCTGCCCGGGATGCGGACGCACGACGAGCACCTTCTTCCAGGAGCTGGCACAGCGTATCCAGTCGCATATCCGGCATCGCATGCCCGAGTGGCGCCAGCATTTCGAGGGCGTCGAGGACATGACAGTGGCCGTGATGGGCTGTGTTGTGAACGGTCCGGGCGAAAGCAAGCACGCGAACATCGGTATCAGCCTGCCGGGTACGGGAGAGCGCCCGGTAGCACCTGTCTATGTGGACGGTGAGAAGACCGTCACGTTGAAGGGTGAACGGATCGCGGAGGAATTTCAGGAGCTCGTTGAGGACTATGTCGCGCGGAAGTTCTCGCGCAAGAGCGTGACCGTATGAGTGATCTCACCGATAAACGTTGCAAGCCCTGCGAAGGGGGCGTCCCGCCCCTGACTGAGGCGCAGGCGAAGAGCCTGCTCGGCAAGCTGTCCTCGGGCTGGGTCCTCTCGAAGGAGGCGCCCGCCATCCGTCGGGAGTTCAAGTTCAAGGACTTCTATCGCACCATGAGCTTCGTGAACGCCCTGGCGCACGTCGCCAACATCGAGGACCACCATCCGGACCTCGAAGTGGGGTACGGCTATTGCCGCGTGCAATTCACCACGCATGCCATCAAGGGGCTGTCCGAGAATGACTTCATCTGCGCCGCCAAGATCGACCTGATACCTCTGACCTGACGCCCCTACAGCAGCTGCACGCCCCCGTCTGTACCCATCAGCAGCACATCCGCGGGGCGCGCCGCGAACAATCCGACGGTGACGACCCCCGGAAGCTGGTTCAGCTCGCGTTCGAGCGCCACCGGGTCATCGATGTGCAGGCCGTGGACATCGAGGATGTGATTGCCGTTGTCGGTGACACACCCTTGGCGCCAGACCGGTCGGCCGCCGAGCGCCGTGAGCTCCCGGGCGAGCAGCGAGCGCGCCATGGGGATGACTTCGATGGGAAGTGGGAACGCACCCAGGGTCTGCACCAGCTTGCCGTCATCGATCAGACAGATGAAGCGGCGAGCGGCTGCGGCCACGATCTTCTCGCGCGTGAGCGCACCACCGCCTCCCTTGATCAGCCAGTGCTGGCGAGTGGCCTCGTCGGCACCGTCGAAGTACTGCTCGAGCACGGCGACGTCGTTCAGTTCCACGATCGGGATGCCGATCGCCTGGAGGCGCGCCGTCGAGCCGCTCGAGCTGGAGACTGCGCCGGCTATGCGACTGCGCACCGTGCCGAGGGCGTCGATGAAGTGGTTGACCGTCGAGCCGGTGCCGACGCCGATGATCTTGCCGGCCTCGATGTAGTCGAGGGCCGCGAGCGCCGCGCGCCGCTTCTTGTCATCGCTGCTCGCCATGAGCGCACCGCCTGTTCGCTTGCCTGGTTCGCTTGCCTGGGACCCAAAACGACTGTGCCCGCTTGCGCGGGCACAGTCTGTCTGCTTCGCATCATCCGTTCGGCCGCTCGCGCGGCCGGCGGATGTTAAGGCCTACTTCTTCTTTGCAGCTTTCTTCTTGGCCTTCTTTTTTGCCTTCGCCATGTTGGCTCTCCAGTTGTCGGGTTAGTCCGAGGTCGGAGTATATACACGCGAAATGAAATTACAAGCGAGCGCGAACTTGTGGTATGGGCCGGCCCATGTGCGCGCCATGCTCCCGCGAATCATTCGAGAGAGAGAATGAACTTCCAGTGCGCAGCCTCCACCGGCGTCACTGACAGACGATTGCCCGGACGCAGCAGCACCATTCCCTTGAGCTCCCTGTCCGCATGCTCGCGCAGCTCGGTGAGCGTGATTATTCGGGAAAACCTGCGTTTCAAACGCACGTCGACCCCGTACCAGCGCGGCGCCGCCGGGTCGCTGTCGGGATCGTAGTGATGATGCTTGCGGTCGAAAGCGGTGGGGTCGGGGTAGCCTGCCTTCATCACTTCCATGATCGCGACGATGCCCGGCACCTCGGTGCTGGAGTAGTACAAGAACACCCCGTCACCGCGCTGCATCTCGTCCCGGAGCATGTTGCGCGCCTGAAAATTGCGAACTCCGTCCCAAAACGTGGTCGCCCGCGGCGCCGCGGCCAGATCTTCCACACTGAAAGCACTGGGCTCGGTCTTCATCAGCCAGTGACGCATCGAAGCATCCCCCTCTCGGTCACCACCGCATCGAGCAGCACATCGTGCGTGGCGGCAGTGATTCTCTCTACCTGCTGAAACGAATAGGCGACACCGATCAGCCGCGGCGCATGCCAGAAGCGCCGCCAGCGGCGAAACGCAAAGGCTCGATCGTAGTACCCGCCGCCCGCGCCGAGTCGCACGCCGCGCGCATCGAAACCCACCAGCGGCAGAAACACGATATCGAGGCGCCGTGGGCTGATCGTGCGCAGCCCCTGCGGCTCCTCGATCCCCAGCCGGTTGGTTCGGCGCCGTAGGCCGAGCTGCACGAATTGCATCCTGCGCCCGCGGCGCCGGTGATCGATGCGCGGCAGATAGATCAACCAGCCACGGCGGCGAGCCAGTGAAATCAGCTCATCCGTCGGCACCTCGCCCCGGACCGCCGCGTACAGGGCAATGCGGGAGCCGGGACGCAGATGCAGCAGGCGAGCGACGTGACGGGCAATGAGTCTCGCGGCGTGCGCGCGTTGCGCTCGGGAGAGAGCCAGCCGCCGGGACCGCAACGCGACCCGCAAGGATTTGCGGGCCGCGAGCGCTGCAGAATCCTCGATAACGGCCGGAGAGGGGCCCCGCAGGGGCGAGGTGCGGAGCGCCGGATAATCAGGAAGCGTCACCCGCCGATGCCGGTGCGAACCGTTGCTCTCGAACCAGAGCAACAAGTGGGACGAGCTGCG
>CAZLYG010000624.1:0-2878 GCA_964563075.1 uncultured Steroidobacteraceae bacterium
CGGAACGTGCATCCAGCAACGCCACCGTCTGCCTGATGATGCCCTCGTCCTGCAGGCGTTGGATGCGTCGCCAGCAGGGCGCCTTCGAGAGGCCCACGCGCTCGGCGATGTCGGCCGCGGTCAGCGCGCCATCCTTCTGCAGGAGCTCGAGGATTTTTCGATCGAGCTTGTCCACGATACGGTGTCTCTCGAAAAAGCCGATTTGCGCAACATTGTTGTGCAAATCGTCGCGGATTTCCAGTCCACATCAATGGAGTCGCAGCGATGACGATGAGGTGCGGCGTTGTGCGCGAATGCGCATCGTCACGGGGAGCTGACACTTACAGTGCACCCGTTGCACTGCTGCGCGCGGAGTGCTCAACTGTGAACATGAGAGCGACGCATGGGTCGGCGACTGTGTGGGACGGTATCCGCGGTAAGGGCACAGCCGTCGGCTTGATGGAGACGCTCACAACCTCTGGCCTGAACTGCGATCTCTTCCGATGTGCGAGAGCTCCTAGCGTGAACGTCGCGGTGGATAGCGTGTGCGAACTTTCGAACCTGACGGCGATCGAGGCCGTGCGACGCATCGCCACAGGCGAACTGCGCGCCGAAGAATATGCGTTGCGCCTGCTGGAGCGGCAGCGCGCTTTGAAGTCCCTGAACGCCCTTACCTGGATCGATGAAGCCCGGGTGCTCGAAGCGGCTCGCGCGGTCGATGACAAGCGTCGCAAGGGAGCAGCGCTCGGGCCTCTGGGCGGCCTGCCCGTCATCATCAAGGACAACATCGATGTGGCGGGGACTCCGACTGCCGCGGCCTCCGCGAGCTTCCGGGACAATGTCGCCCGTCATCACTCCCCGTTGGCGCAGCGCCTCTTCGACCAGGGCGCCGTGTTCTTCGGCAAGGCGAACATGCACGAGCTCGCTGGCGGCGGGACCTGCAGCAATCCGGCGACCGGATTCGTGGGTAATCCGTACGACCCGCGGCGCGTGCCGGGCGGATCCAGCGGTGGCACAGCAGCGGCCATCGCGGCCCGCATCGTGCCTGCCGGTCTGGGAAGCGATACCGCTGGCTCGGTGCGGATTCCTTCCGCGCTGTGCGGTACGGCGGGACTGAGGCCGTCGATTTTCGGCGGCAAGCTCTATTCGGATGCCGGAGTGCTGCCCCTCGCGATCGATCTGGACACGGTCGGACCGATGGCCAGGAGCGTCGCGGATGTGAGTCTGCTGCACGCCGCACTCACTGGTCAGCCATCGCTCCCCGTCCCCGATCTGGGCAGCGTGCGGATCGGCGTGCCGCGCAATCCATACTGGGAGGGACTCGACACCGAGGTCGCGCGGGTCGCCGAGGATGCGCTCCTCCGTCTGCGAGCGGCGGGTGCCACGCTGATCGAGATCGACACGAGCAGCTACTATCCCCTGGCGAGCGAAATCTACGGAACGCTCGTCAACCATGGCCTCAAGGAGGATCTCGGCCCTTATCTGGAACAGATCGGCTCGAAGCTACGGCCTGCGGACATTGCGGCCGCCATTGCCAGCAAGGATACGAGGGCTATGTTCGAGCGCGCGCTGGCCATGACCTTCACGCGCGCACAGATGGACGAGGCACGCGGAGAGCTGCGCCGGAAGATCGAGAGTGCTTACCGGCAGTTGCTCGAGTCCCAGGGCCTGGTGGCCATCGTGTATCCGACGCAGCCCATGGCGGCACCGCTGATCAGCCTCGGGGGCGACCTGCCGGAGGATGAGATCGAGATCAACGGCCGGAAGGTCAACAAAGGTCTGATCTTCATACGAAACACTCATGTCACCTGCGCACTGGGCGTCCCCGGCCTCGCGATCCCCGCCGGCCTCACGTCGAACGGGTTGCCCGTAGGTCTGGAGCTGGACGGGCTGGCCGGACGCGACAGCGAGCTGCTGGCACTTGGAATGGCGGTCGAGCAGGCCTGGCCGACGCTGCCGCCACCGCGGGTTACCGGCTGATCCCCAAGGGATCGGCGGCGCGTCAGCGCACGGCCGGGCGGGCGCCGCCTACGACCCATCGCCGTTCGAGTGGATCAGGTAGCCGCCGGACTTATCGTCGCGCTCCAGGGAGAGGAGCTTGCGTGCGGCGGCATCCTCCAGCAGCTTGTTGAACGAACGGAAGCCGTAGTAGCTCTCGTTGAAGCCCGGGCGGCGGCGCTTGAGCGCCTGTTTGACCATGGAGCCCCAGATCTTGTCCTCCGCATCCCGCGTCGACACGAGCGCGTCGATGGTCGAGAGCACCAGGTCGAAGGCCTCCTGCTTGCGCTCCTCGTCCTTCCCTTCTTCTCTGGGCTCCTCGTGTCCGGAGGCGGCCGCCTGAGCAGGGGTGGCCTGGCCTGCCGCGGACTGGCCCGCCGAGGAGGGATGGGGTGCCGACTTCTTGCGCGGCTGCCGCCGTGGCTTCTGTTGCTGCTGCTCGCGCACCAGATCGTCGTAGAAAATGAACTCGTCGCAGTTGGCGATCAGCAGATCGGAGGTGGAATTCTTCACTCCGCAGCCAATCACGCCCTTGTTGTTCTCGCGCAGCTTGCTGACCAGGGGGGAGAAGTCGGAATCCCCGCTGATGATGACGAAAGTGTCGACGTGCGTCTTGGTGTAGCACAGGTCGAGCGCGTCCACGACCATGCGGATGTCCGCCGAGTTCTTGCCCGAGACCTTCACGTGCGGGATCTCGATCAGCTCGAAACCGGCGTGATGCATCGAAGCCTTGAATTCCTTGTAACGCTCCCAGTCGCAATAGGCTTTCTTGACGACGATGGAGCCTTTCAGCAGCAGGCGCTCGAGCACGCGGGTGATATCGAATTTGTCGTAGCGCGCATCGCGCACGCCCAGGGCGATGTTCTCGAAATCGCAGAACAGGGCCAGATTGGTGGTTTCG
>CAZLYG010000625.1:0-2873 GCA_964563075.1 uncultured Steroidobacteraceae bacterium
GTAAGGCGCACTCGCCCGATCGGGCAGGTCGTAGACTCCCAGCATCTTCAAGGCACGCGTGTCATACGCAGCCAGCTGCCCGGATCCGTACAGGGCCAGGTACAAAACTCCGCTCGAACGGCGCAACATCGACGCGAAGGATCTGTGCAAGCCATTTGCATTGGCCGACCCTGCCAGCATGCGAGCGCTGGTCGAAAACGCGGGGTTCGGGAGCCTGGTTGTTGAGGTCGTGCGACGCACGGCACGCTTCCCATCCGCGAAGACCTTCGTCGAGTCCATCGCGAAGGCGCGCCTTCGTCGCGCCTTGCGCTGGCCAAGGTGCCCGCCCCGGAATGGCCTGACTTCCTGGCGGATGTCGCAGCCCAGCTCGCCCCCCGGGACGCCAGCGCACCGATAGAGTTTCCGATGGCGAGCAATCTCCTCTACGCGCGCCGCTGAGTAACACCACTCAAGCGAGTCACTGGACGACGATCGTGCCTATCATTTGCGGATGAATCGAGCACACGAAGGGATAGGTGCCGGGTTTGGTGAACTTGAATGTGAATTTGTCATTGGTGTCGAGGGCCACGGAGCGGAACAGGCCGCTCGCGCTCACGACCGTATGGGGCTCCTCATCCATGTTCAGCCACGTCACCGTGGAGCCTGCCTTGACGGTCAGAGTGGTCGGTTGAAACATGAACTGGTCGATGACGATGCGATCGGCGGGCGGCTCTGGTGTGGGTGCCGCGGCCGGTTCTGGAGCCGGTGCCACGGCTGGTTCAGGGGCCGGTGCCACGGCTGGTTCAGGGGCCGGTGCCACGGCTGGTTCAGGGGCCGGGGCCGATGCCGCGGCCGGTGCTGCGGCTGGTGCCGCGGCCTGTGCCGCCGCCAAGCCGAGTCCGACGGCCGTCAGTGCAAGGGCAACGAGGGTGAGGTGGCTTTTCATGCGATCGTCCTGTCGTCGAGGTGCAGCGAGCGCGAGTGCTCGACCAGGGAGACGCTCGTGACGCCGAGCATCTTCGGCAGCTGGCCAGCGTCCACTTTCAGGGGACCGGGGCCCGGTGCGGTGCCGGCTGCCGGCTGCGGATAGGCAGTCGAGCGTGCCGTATGGAAGGTGATGTTGCCTTCCACCTTCTGCACGATCTGATGGATGTGTCCGTTGAGGACCGTGACCGAACCGAAGCCCCGCAGCGCGGCGATCAATGGCTCGGCATCTGAAGTGCCCCAGCCCCAGGGGTCGTAGACCGACCACAGCGGCATGTGCGCAAAGATCACCAGGGGCGTACTGCTCGAGCGCCCCTGCAGGTCAGCCAGCGCCCAGGCGACCTGCTCCGCTCCCAGCGAGGCCAGTCCGCCCGGCTTGAACTGCATGACGTTGTTCAGCGCCATGAAGTGAACGCCGGCATGATCGAACGTGTAGTAGCCGCGCCCGCCGGAGGCACTACCGAAGCGGTTGAAATATTCGGCCGCGCCGGGATCGGTGGCGTCATGCTCCCCCGGCACCGTGTGCAGCTCAGTGGTGCGAAGACGACCCAGCAGCTGTTGCGCGAGATCGAACTCGGCAGGCTTGGAGAGATGCGTGATGTCGCCGGTATGCAGGATCAGCGCCGACTGGTGGGGCATCGTGTTGACCAGCTCGACGGTCTGCGCGAGCGTCCCCGCCACGTCGGGGTTCGCCTCCTTGTTGAAACCGATGTGAGTGTCGCTGATCTGCACGAACAGCGGCTTGCCGGCGCTGCCCGCCGCGCGCCCTTGCGCGCCCAGCGCCAGCTCGAACGGTGTGAGCACGCCGCCCGTCAGGGTAAAAAGAGTCCCGGCACCCCCGAAAGCCATGCATTTCAGGGCGGCGCGGCGTGACATAACGGACTTCGCAACGGACATGGTGGTCTCCCTCGTGGACTACTGAGAGAGACTCGCGGGCGACTGAATCTATTCCATGGCAAACATTGCAATGATTTCCCGTGCCACCTGCGGAGCATATTCCTCCAGCACGAAGTGACCACCGTCGTAGAACACCAGCTTCGCTTGCGGGACGTCGCGCTTGTAGGCCTCTGCAGCCGCGGGGCCGAAGATATAATCTCCCCGCCCCCAGACGATCAGCGTTCTCGGCTGATGTTGTCGCAGCCATGCCTGCCACTGCGGATAGAGCAGCAGGTTGGTGTAGTAGTCGTCGCCCAACGCATCCTGGACATCGTCCTGACCGGGCCGGGATAGCATCGCTGCATCGAACGTATAGCCATCCGGGGTCATGGTCGCGGCATCCCGTGCGCCTCTGGTGTACATCTCCCTCGTCCACTCGAGGTTGGCTGCAAAGCTCGACGGTGGCTTGTGTTTGGGCGCTGTCGCGCCCTGCGCAGGGTGAGTCGCCTCGCGGAGCTGCTGTTGCAGCTCCGCCCGCCATTGCGCCGGGAGCCCCTCTTCATACGCATTGGCATTCTGAATGATCAGGCCGTTGACCCGATCGGGGTGCGCCACGGCCAGCCGCATGCCGACGGGACCGCCATAATCCTGCATGTAGAGGATGTATTGCGTGGCTCCGATCCGGGTCAGCAGGGCATCGATGGTCTGCGCCAGGTGCGCGAAAGTGTAACGGTACGCTTGCGGAGGAGGAGCCTCGCTATAGCCGTAGCCGGGATAGTCAGGAGCAATGACGTGGAAGCGCGGTGCGAGACGGTCGATGAGGTCACGGAACATGAACGATGAGCTCGGGTTGCCATGCAACAGCACCAACGTGGGTAGCGATGGCTGGCCCGCCTCGCGATAAAAGACCTTCACGCCGCTGACAGCGACGGTGTGGTACGTCACCTGTGCGAAAGTCCCGCCAACGGCTGCGGATGATGTCGCCCCCGCAGCGTTCACCTGCGTACCAATCCCCGCCACGGCACCCACCAGGG
>CAZLYG010000626.1:0-2865 GCA_964563075.1 uncultured Steroidobacteraceae bacterium
CCATGATCTTGTCGAGCTCCTCTTTCGGGGCCTTGGCGATATAGACCATCGCTTTCTTGCGCGCTTGGTCCAGAGTCAAAGCGTCCGCACGGCCAAGGGTAGCCAGGCGCTTTCGCTGGTTGACCCGGTATGTGCACACATAGACTCGCCGGCCACTCGGATACACCCGTAGGCCGAACGACTCCAGCGCCTCGTCCCAGTACACACATTGATGCTTCCCACCCTGTCCCTGATATGGAACCGAGCGTACGTTGTCTTGCCTGAGTTTCAGCGTCGGCACCGATTGTTCTCCAGCAAAAGGAGTGACCAAATCGTGACCAGGACACGTCGAATGAGGGAGGCTTGAGGCGGAGACAGGCGTAGTCTACGATCCGCTAAGCGCTTGAAAAACCAAGCAGAGCGTGTCCGGGAGTACATGAGCGGGAAGTATCCGCTCCAACTCCGAAGCTGCAGGTCGCTGGTTCGAATCCAGTCGGGCGCGCCACTCGATGCCGGTGATCGGCATCGGCACGAACGCGTACGACGTCAGCTCGCCCGGCGACGTGGAGGCGCGGCGCGAGGTGTTGCGCGCGATGCCAGAGCTGGGCGCCAGGCTGATCGATACCGCCCGCGGATACGGTCGCTCCGAGGAGGTCATCGGCGGCCTGCTGGCCGAGCTCGGCACCCGCGACCGCTTCGTGTCGCATCCCGCGATCACGGCCGTGATTCCGGGGACCACCACGCTCGCCCACCTGAACGACAACCTGGGCGGAGGCCGTGGCCGCTTGCCCGATGCAGCGCTGCGTCGACGCATGGAGCGGCTGTGGGCCGATCTATAGCCACCCGCGCCGCTTGAAATACAGATACGGCGCCACACCCGACACCACCATCAGTCCGAGCGCGTACCACGGCCCCCAGCTCGCGTGCAGCCACGCGATATGCTCGAAGTTCATGCCGTAGAAACCGACGATGACCGACGGCGGCAGGAAGAACAGCGTCACCACCGAGAAGATCTTGAGGATATTGTTCTGATCGATCGACACCATACCGAGTGTTGCGTCGAGCAGGAATTGCACCTTGTCGCCCAGGAACGTGGCGTACTCGCTCATGGGGCCCACGTCCCGCGACAATGTACGCAGGCGAGTGCGGGCGTCCGGGGCTACACGGGACTCCGCCGCCTCCTGGACGAACACCAGCAGCCGCGCGAGGCTTGCCAGACTCTCGCGGCCCTTCGAGAGGAGCTCGCCGTTCTGGCCGATGCGCTCCAGCACCTTGGCGAAATCGGGGGCTGCGCCGCGGCGTCGCGAGCGGGAGAACACCTGGGCGGAGATCACGTCGATTTCGCTGCCAAGATGCTCGAGCACGTCGGCAATCCGGTTGACGATTGCCTCCAGCAGGCCGGCGAGCAGCATCGGCGCCGAGCCGCAGGCGGCCGGGTGCGTCTGTGAGTGTTGAATGAAGCGCCGGATCGAGACGGGGTCGGCGTAGCGATTGGTGACGAGTCGCCGGTCAGTGAGAATGAAAGTGACCTGCGCGTTCTGGGGCAGATCGGTATCGAGCTTGGTAACGATCGTGATGGTCATGAAGAGCGCGCCCGCCTCTTCATAGAACCGGCTCGAGGCCTCGATCTCCTGCATCTCTTCAAGCGTGGGGACGTCGATGCCGAGAGTGTTCTCGACGAGCTCTTCCTCCGCGGGAGTAGGCTCCAGCAGATCGATCCACAAAGCTTCGCCGGGTAACGAAGCGCCCGCCGCGTACGGCAGGGCAACGAGCCCGCCAGGACCTTGGGCATACACGCTCAGCATGCAGCCGCTCTCCCCGGGGGCTCGAGCGTGGGCTAGTGGTGGTGGTCAGCGGCGGCCAGGTCGTCTATCACGGCGAACAGGGCCTGTGGCGAACCCGCTTTGCCCACATCGGTGGAGTACTTACCGTCCACGACGACCATCGGGACGCCGGTGACGTTGAATCTCTCCGTCACATCCTGCGCGCGCTGCAGGTCGGTGGCCACCGCCATGGAGCGGTACACCCGTGTGAAATCTTCCGCCTTGATTCCGTTGGCGGTGGCGAAGGCCAGCTGCAGGTTGAAGGTGGCCTGGTCGGTGTTCGCCACCAGCGGATTGTTGTCTTTGTGGATGGTGTCGAAAGCCTTCTCGAACAGGTCGGCGCGATGCAGCTCGACCACTGTGTAGTACAACCGTGCGTGGGCCTGGTGTACGGGTCCCCACATCACCGGTACACGCACGAAGGTGATGTAGGCCGGCTTGGACTTGAGCCAGTTCTCGACGTAGGGCTCCAGCGCATAGCAGTGTGGGCAGCCCAGCCAGAACACTTCCATCACCTCGACCTTGCCGGGGCCGACGGAGGTGGGCTGCGCGGGGACGATCGGATCGTAGTTGACTCCGGCCTTCCACTTTCCGCCCGGGAGCTCATCCGCGGGTGCGAGGGCTGCGATGCGCTCGAGCGAGGTATCGCCGCGTGTCGGCTGCGAGTCATCCGCACCCGACTCCTGCGCAGTGGCGGCTTGCTCGTTCTCGCTTTGAGGCGTCGGCGTGGATTGCGCCTGCGGCGCCGGGGCCTCAGGTTGCGCTTGCACTACCGGAGGCGGTGCGGCGGCCGGCGCTGCGTGCTGGACAGGCGAACTTCTCGAGCAGGCACTGACACAGAGGGACAACAAGGCGAGCAAAGCAGCAGAACGGCTCATCGGACACCTCGCGACATCAACTCTTCAACGCATGCCCTGAACGTATGAGGCGACGTCACGAATCTCGGTCGGCGACAGACGCTTGGCGACGGTCAGCATCATCACTCCGTTGCGGCTGGCAGTGGCTTCGTCCTTGGCACCCTTGTAACGGGCGCCATTCGCGTAATCGCCGAGCTGCTTCACCA
>CAZLYG010000627.1:0-2857 GCA_964563075.1 uncultured Steroidobacteraceae bacterium
AGCACGTTGGTCGTGATCGTGCGCTTGTTGGTGACGAGGTCCACGGCCCCGGCGGGCTTCTGTGCGATGTTGGAGCTCTCGATCGACAATTTCAGGACGACGGAGTTTCCTTCCGTCGTGATCTGCGGCGTGACCTTCAGGATGGTGCCGACCTCTTCGCGCTGGATCGTCTGGAAGGGGTTCACGGCCCCTCCCGTCGTGGTTCCGGTGTTGGTGAACTGGCCGGTGATGAACGGTACCTCCTGCGCCACTTTCAGCTCCGCCTCCTGATTGTCCATCGTGACGGTCGAAGGCGTTGCGATCACGTTGGAGCTGGTGTCGCCACGGATGGCGCGGAGCATTGCGGCGAAATTGATGCCCGTGCCGGCGATGCGCCCGATACCCAACGTTGTGCCCTGCAGCAGCGTGGTGGAGACACTGGTCGGATTCTGAGCGGCCTGGGCGAGGTCGACGATACTCGTGCCCCCCACCGGGCTCACGAAGCCGCCGACCGGTACGTTGGCGTTCTGGCTCTTGTCGAAGATCGCCCAGTTGATGCCGAGCTCGGCATCCTTGTCCAGGTTCACCTCGGCGATGATCGCCTCCACCAGCACCTGCGGCCGGCGGATGTCGAGCTTGGCAATGATGCTCAGGATGGAGCGCATGATCTTCGGCGGCGCCGTGATCACCAGCGCGTTCGTGGGCGGGTCGGGCCAGATCGTCGCATTCTTCTCCGCAGCCGCCTGCGCGCTTTGTCCCGCGCCGCCGGCCGCTCCACCGCCGGCCGCAGCGGCGAGGCCGGTAATCTGCTCTTTCAGCTTCGGCGCGAGCTTCTCGGCATCGGCAAAGTGGAGGTAGACAACCTGCGTGTCGCCACCGTGCTCAAGAGGGGTGTCCAGACTTGCAACCAGCGTGCGAATGCGCAGCCGCTGCGACTGATCGCCGCTGATCAGCACCGCGTTGGAGCGCTCATCGGCGACCACCTTGATGGGAGAGCCACCTTCGGCCGCCGCCGCCTGCGCCGTATACAGAGAGTTGATGACGCGCACGATCTCGGTCGCCGAGGCATTCTGCAGCGGCACGATCTCGACGTTCTGGTCACCCACCTGATCGATGCGGCGGATGATGCGGATCAGCCGGTTCACGTTGCTGGCACGATCCGAAATGATCAGGACGTTGGAGGGTGTGTAGGCCGCGAGATGCGCGTACTGCGGGCTCAATGGACGCAGAATCGGCACGAGCTGGGCTGCGCTGACATTCTTTACGTCGACCACCTGCGTGACGATCTCGTCGGAGGTGGAGCTGACCTGATCGGGCAGGTCAATCGAGGGGATGGTGCGCGCATTCGCATCGGGCATGATTTTCACGACGTTGCCGTCCGGAACGGCAATGAATCCATGCACCTGAAGAATCGCCAGAAACGCTTCGTACACCGCCGCCGGTGACATCGGCATCGAGGACATCACCGTCACCTGGGCGCGCACCCGGGGGTCGATGATGAAATTCTTGTTGGTGACGGCGCTGACCGCTTCCGCCACCTGCAGGATGTCAGTGTCCCTGAAGTTGAGGGTGATCTGCTGACCCTGCTGAGGGGGCGTCGGCCGGCCCGGTTGGGCCGAGGCGAGCGGGAGCATGGCCATGACGGCCATCAGCACCCAGGCGCCGCGCAGCGCGGAGCGGGAATGACTCATCGCGCCGACCCCGGCAGTCCGGCGTGCCGTGCGGCATCGACCGCACGTTGCTCACTCAAACGAAGGCAGCTCATTGAATTGACCCCTCAAATTCGCTTACGTCCGAGCCTGCACGTGCGGACGTTCCGACGTGCGGCATTGCCGCGCTCGCTGCGGCCTCATTGCGGTACGGGACCGCCCGGGTTGGGTGGCTCCCCCGCGGGAGGCGACGGCTGCTCGCCCTGACCCTGCGACCCCGCGAGGCTTTCGGCTTCCTGCGCAACCTGCGCCATGTTCAATGTCAAATCCTGCTGCTGGCCGTTGCGCATCACCGTGATGTGTGCCTCACTCGAAGCACCAATCGTGCGGAAAACCTCCTGGCCGCGCGCAGGATCGTCCAGCGGCGTGCCGTTGATCGCGGTGACCAGGTCGCCGGGGCGCAGGCCCAGGCGCAGGAACGCCTGCCGGTTGCGGCCCGGATAGACCCGGTAGCCGCGTTGCTTGCCCTGAGAGAACACCGGTTGCGGGCGCATGATGTCAGCCACCAGCCCCGGGTCGTCTGTCATGAGCTTGCGCATCCGGTCGACCACCGGACTCTCGGTCGGAAGCGCGGCCGCGGAGGGCGGACGTCCGGGCGGCATCGCTCCGCCCTGCACCTGGCGGGGCAACGTCAGATACTCGAGATCGCCATTGCGGTCCAGCACGACACGATCGCTCAGCACCGAGTGGACCTTCGCACCCCCAGGAACGTTGTCGCCGACGGCATACACCTTGGAGGCGGCAGCCGATGGACCGAGGATAGCCAGACCGTTGCGGGGGTCATCTGCAGCAATGATTCCGCTCAACACCAGTGGAATGTTCGACTGTGTCGCATGTCCTTCATCCTTGGCCGTCTGTTCGACCGCGGCCGCGCCGAAAAGTCGCGCATTCACGATCGCGGCGACGTTTACGCTGCGGCTGCGGAATGCCAGGCTCGGTGCGGGGCCTGTGCTTGCCGCCGGGGCCTTACCTGCACCGGCCAGATCCGTCACGATGAAGGCGGCCTGCACGCCGAGCGCGAGCGCCAGGGTCCACGTGGCCAGGCGCGGTCCATGCGTCAACGCCAGCGCACGCCACTTATCGGGTGCGGGAAGTCCTTCGAGCCAGGAAGCAGTACTCATGAAATCGGTTGATCCTTGCACGCCCACCGGCACAGGTGGGTCGAGCGT
>CAZLYG010000628.1:0-2850 GCA_964563075.1 uncultured Steroidobacteraceae bacterium
AGGAAGTGCTGCAGAGTCACGGGCTCATGCTGGGCATGCGCCTGGACGGCTGGCCGCCGGCTGGCCTGAAGCACGACGAAGAACGCGATGTGATCTAAGGCTTTATCCTCATGCGTCACCATTTGTCGGGTCGGCAACTTTCTCGCAACGCGCCGCATCGCCAGGCGATGCTGCGGAACATGAGCGTCTCGCTGCTGCGGCACGAGACGATCCGCACCACGCTGCCCAAGGCGAAGGAGCTGCGTCGGGTCGTCGAGCCGCTCATCACGCTGGGCAAGTCCGATGGGGATGCAAACCGGCGTCTGGCTTTCGCGCGGCTGCGGGATGCCGAGGTCGTTGAGAAGCTGTTCGCGGATCTGGGCCCCCGCTTCAAGGCTCGTCCGGGTGGCTATACACGCATCCTGCGCATGAATCCCCGGGCGGGCGATTCGGCGCCGATGGCGCTCATGCAGCTCGTGGACGGGCCGACGGCCACCGCGGCTGAGAAGCCCGCTCCAGGGGCAAAGAAAAAGGCCCGCCGGGCGAAGGCGAAGACGGAGGCCGAAGACCGCAATGGGCCATCCGCGTCCGCCGTTGAAGAGGCGGCTCCCGCGAAGCGCACGCGCAAGAAGAAAGCCGCCGCTTAAGGCATCCGCTGCTCGGGCTCGGGCTGGTTGATCAACGAGGGCGCAAACCGCGAGGTTTGCGCCCTTTTTGCTCTTCTCGTACCCTGCTGCGGTTGGAGCAAGTCCCGTTCGCCTCGGATCAACAAGAAAGGGGATCCGTCATGAGCCTAGGTTCGGAATTCAAAGAATTCGCGATGAAAGGCAGTGTCCTCGACCTGGCGGTCGGCGTCGTGATCGGCGCCGCCTTCGGCAAGATCGTTTCCTCGCTCGTCGGGGATGTGATCATGCCGCCGCTGGGGCTGGTCATCGGCAACATCAATTTCAGCGACCTCGCCCTGCACATCGGGACGGACCCCTCCGGCAAGGCGGTACTGCTGAAGTACGGCTCTTTCGTGCAGACGATTTTCGAGTTCCTGATCATCGCGCTGGCGCTGTTCGCCGTGCTCAAGGGCATCAACAAGCTCAAACGGCCGCCGCCCCCGCAGTCCCCCGCCGCGCCGCCTCCGACCCGCTCGGAGCAGTTGCTGCAGGAGATTCGGGATCAGCTCGCCAAGCGGGAAACCATCCAGCGCTAGGCGATCGCGCGGAACCCATCACGCGTGAGGTTCTCGCAACCGTTGGCGGTAATTGCAACATCGTCTTCGACGCGAATACCGCCGAACGGTCTCAACTGCGCCACGCGCGACCAGTTGATCCGGCTGGATCGCGCGTCTGCGCGTGCACCCTCCAGCAGGGAATCGATGAAATAGATGCCCGGCTCCACGGTGACCACGAATCCCTCGCGCAGCTCCCGCGTCAGTCGCAGATAAGGGTGACCCTGCGGGCGGGGGATGTCGGGGCCGTCGGGCGCGCTCATGAAACCCCCTGCATCGTGCACCTCGAGCCCCAGCAGGTGGCCTACTCCGTGCGGCAGGAACACACTGGTGGTGCCGGTTGCCACTGCCTCTTCCGCACTGCAGGTAGTTATGTCGGCGTCGCGCAGCAGTGCGCCAGTGAGCTCGTGCGCACGCAGATGCACGTTGCGCCAGTCAACGCCCGCGCGCAGCTCGGCACAGAGTGTCTGTTGCATCCTGTCCATGCGAGCGATGAGGGCGCTGAAGTCAGGGTCGCTCAGGCAGTAGGTGCGAGTGATGTCGCTCGCGTAGCCGGCAAATTCCGCTCCGGCGTCGATGAGCATGGAGCGCCGCGCCGCCGGCGGCTCCTTTTCCAGCACCTGATAGTGCAGGACCGCAGCGCTTTCGTTGAGGGCGATGATGGGATTGTAGGGAAGCTCCTGCTCACGCAAGCCACACGCGCGCAGGAAGGCGAGCTCGATCTCGAATTCCGACGCTCCGCTGCTGAACGCCGCGAGCGCGGCCACGTGCCCTCGGGCCCCGAGGCGGCTGGCTTCTCGCAGGCAGTCCAGCTCATAGGGCAGCTTCGTTGCACGCGGATAGTCGAGATGCCGCATGAGCGGGGCGGGGTTGATGGAGCCCAGCCCCCACCCGGACAGCTCGGCAAACACATCGCCGATGTAGGCCGTCCGGCTGAGATCGGCCGGCAGCAGGCGGCGGGTCAGGCTGCGCTCGGTGACCGGCCGGATATCGAAATACCCTGTCCAGTAGCCCCGTGGCAGGTCGGCCGGCTTGTACCAGTAGTCCGTCGGCTTATGGAAGATCAGCAGCGGCTGCCGGCCCGGCTCGAAGTACAGGAAGCAGTCGGGAACATCGCTCAGTGGCACCCAGACTTTGAAGGGGGCATGGACCTCGAAGGGATATGTCCGGTCATCCTCGAACACGCCCAACAGGCTGCCCGAGTGCACCAGCAGCGCCGCGCTGCCCGTCGCCTCCAGGGCTTGCGCGGTGCGATGGCAGACGGCCTGGAGATAGGCGCCAAAGGCGCCCTCCAGAGCGTCAGGGAGGGCGGGCGTGCGGGCGGTGGAGTTGTTTCCGGCTGGCATGGGTTGCACTCTTATAGGGCCTTAAGGTCGCAAGCGGTTGGCCGTTGGCCAGGGGCGACTCTCGGGCGACTGTAACGAAATCCGCCCCTCCAAACACGCAACGGCTCCCTGTCGCGCCCGATCCACAGGACTTCTGAAGTGTTGCTGTTTCAAATCTGGCGGGGACTCTATAGAATTTGGCGCCGCGATCCGGACTTGGGACTCGCGGTAACGATAAGACCGTTTTTTGGGATCTTCACCACTCTTGCTTCTCTTCGGGGTACCGATCGATGAAAACGAAACTTGCTCTTAGCGCACTCGTTGCGG
>CAZLYG010000629.1:0-870 GCA_964563075.1 uncultured Steroidobacteraceae bacterium
CAGAGCCCACATCCGCAAGTTCCTCGGCCTGACGGCGCCGGAGGGTCTGGGTTACGGTCGCATGAACGATCATATCCAGCTGCAGACGCTCGTCGATGTGTCGCCGAGCGGATTGACGGCCCGTGCCCGCAGCCGCGAGCTGGACATGATCGGGGTGTACGGAGGGCAGGGCACCTGGGTCGAGGGAGTCTACGAGAACACCTACGTGAAGCAGGGCGGCGAGTGGAAGTTCAAGTCGCTGCACTTCTATCCGACGTTCATCAGCGACTATGCCAAGGGATGGGCCAAGGACGCCCAGCCGGTGCCCACGGCGAGCACGGAAGTGCCTCCCGACAAGCCGCCCACCGAGATCTACCAGATCTATCCGAAGGCCTACGTGCCGGCGTATCACTATCGCAATCCGGTAACGGGCCAGCCACCGCACTACCCGCCGGTGGGCGCGCCAAGCCCGCAGATCGCGGCGGCGACGTTGCAACCGCTCGGCGGCAAAGTGCGTCTGCCGGATGTCGACGATGCCGGCTCGATACTGGCGGCCGCGGAGCGCAGGCTCGAGAGAGTGAAGGACTTCTGGGAGCTGGAGAATCTGGAGAGCGCGTACGGTTACTACCTCGACAAGGATCTGTTCAACAATCTCGCCGACCTGTTTGCAACCGATGGCTCGATGGAGCTCGCGCAACGCGGTGTCTACAAGGGCCGTGAGCGCGTGCGGCAGTTCCTTCTGCATGTGTTTACGCGCGATGGCAAGGAAGGCCCGGTCGAGGGCCGTCTCGGTAATCATCTGCAACTGCAGCCCGTCATCGATGTCTCCGCGGACGGGATGAGCGCGCGGATGTAGCCTTCCGCGATTGCCCATCGCCGCCGTCCGATGGC
>CAZLYG010000629.1:880-2842 GCA_964563075.1 uncultured Steroidobacteraceae bacterium
TCTGCCGACGGCATGAGCGCGAAGATCCGCAGCCGCATGCTGCAGCAGATGAGCATGGGCGGACGTGCCTCCCTCGGTGGCGCGATCTACGAGAACGAGGCCGTCAAGGAGAACGGCGTGTGGAAGTTCAAGGTCGACCACGCCTACAACACGTTCACGGCTTCGTATACGGGCGGCTGGGCTCAGGGCGCCAGCCAGTACATGCCGGGACCGAATCCTGACTTTGCCTGGGATGCGCCGCCCACCCAGGTGTTCGACATGTTCCCGGTCGTTTACGAGATTCCCTACCACTATGTGAACCCGGTGACGGGTAAACCCGAGATGCAGGTCCCCACGCCTATCGGCATGCCGCCGCGAATTGCAGCGGCCTTGCGTGAGATCGGTCCGAAGATCGAAGGTGCCCGCACGACGGGATTGTATGCTCCGCTGCAGCCGCAGGAGCCGTATCACGGGGTCGCGGTCTACCGTGATCGGCACTACGGCCCGCACGAGCGCAACGTTCTCGATATCTTTGCTGCCCCGGGGCAGGGGCCGGCCGCACCCGATGCGGCGCACGGGGAGGCGGGGACCGCAGGGGCCGCAGGGCCATCAGCGCCGCCAGGATCCGCAGCGCCGCCAGGAGCCGCAGGGCCATCAGGAGCCGCGGCGCCGCGGGGACCGGGCGGGCCGGGCGCGCGTGCGCCGCGACCTGTCCTTGTTTTCATACATGGCGGCGGATTCAGCCGGGGCGCGAAGCACACGCCCGGTTCTCCCTTCTTTGACAATATCGGGGTGTGGGCCGTCGCCCACGGCCTGGTCGGCGTCACGATCAACTACCGCCTCGCACCGCAGTACCAGTGGCCCTCCGGCATCGAGGACCTGACTCTGGTGGTGGCCTGGCTGAAGGGCCATATCGGCGAGTACGGCGGCGACCCCAACAAGATCTTCCTTTGGGGACATTCTGCGGGGGCGGCCCACGTGGCCGACTACGTGTCGCACCAGACGACCGGCCTGCCGGTGCTGCCGGCTGAAGCGGCGGCCGCTGCGGCAGCCGCCGCGGAGCAGGCCGCGAAGAACGACAAGAAGGCGCGCCACGGCCACAAGAAGGAGGCGCCGCAGGCAGTAGCTGCCCCGGAGGAGGCTACGGTGGCCTACCCGAAGGTGGGACCTGGGAGCGAGCCGCAGATTGCGGGGGCGATTCTGACCTCGGGGTTCTATGATCTGGGGGACAAGGTTTCGATCTGGAAGGACTATTACGGCGATGATGTCTCGCAGTACGCTGCACGCTCATCGCTTCCGGGGCTGCTGCAGACGTCCACGCCCCTGTTCGTGACCTACGCGGAGCTGGATCCGGCCAACTTCCAGCCGGACTCGGTTAAGCTGATAGACGAGCGCGCCAGGGAGGGCAAACCGGTGCGTAGCCTGCGATTGGCGGGACACTCGCATCTTTCGGAGACGTACGCGGTGGGCAGCGGCGATGAGTCGTTGTCGGCTCCGGTGCTCGATTTCATCCACAGTGTCGACAGTGGCAAGGCTCTGAAGTGACTGAAGGAAACAATATGCGCGCACTCGCACGACTGGCGGCAGGCTTGGTGTTGCTGTGCGCCGCGGCAACGGCTCTCGCACAGCCGCCGGGACCGCGCGCGGGCAGCGGCCCTCCGGTGGAACGGCGCCCAGGTCTCACACAGGACAGGATCGACGAGCTCGCGCACAAGCACGACGGCTTCTACGGTGCGCTGGCGCCGCAGAATCTGCACAAGAAGCGCCCCAAGCCGCCGTTCGATCTCACCGGAGTCTGGTTCATCGACCTGCGCCGTGCGTTCGCCGACTTCATGTTCGGCCCGCCTTATCCGGAGTTCTACGAGGCCGGCAAGCGGGCGCTGCGCGAGGCGGCGGAAGCGCGCAAGGAGGGCAAGCCCTATCGCGACAGCATCGGCCAGTGCTATCCGGCGGGCATGCCGATGATCATGACCCGGGTGTGGC
>CAZLYG010000630.1:0-2837 GCA_964563075.1 uncultured Steroidobacteraceae bacterium
GGACTGTCCGAGACGAGCGTCGGCAATACGGGCGGGCTGCAGAAGACGCTCAACGGATTGTCGAAGAGGGCCGGGGAGACGCCCGCCGCCGCCGCCGCGCCGGTGCCGATCTACCGCCGCAAGGCGGTCCTGGTGGGCGCCGGGGCCGGGCTGATGGTCCTCATCGGGCTCGTCGCCGCCTTGGCGGGCGGCGGCAAGCCGGCCGCGCCCACCGAGAACGGGTACCGCCCCGGGTACGCCGCCAACACGGGACCGCAGCCCCCCACACCCGGCCCGCCGAAGGCGGGCAAGCACACGCCGGGACAGGTCGTGTTCCGGCTCGATGCGACGAAGATCCCCGAGTTCCGTTCCACGTACGCCAGTATCGACCCCGAATCCGGGAAGCTGCCGCCCCTGCCGCTCGGGGTGAAGCCGGAGTGCTGGAAGAAGGGGGCCCGGGCCGAGTACGTGCGCGGAACGCACGCCGGGAGCCCCGCCCTCTGGGTGACCAATCTGACGGACGTCGTGGCCTCGCAGCCGCGGCCCGTGCCGAACATCATCCTCGATCAGCTGCTGGCCTCCGGCCAGGACCCCACGCTCGGCCGGCTGGACATCAAGAGCGTCTACGACTTCGACGGCGTGGACACCGCCAAGCCCAACATTCCGACGCTCGCCGACCCGGCCAAGACACCCGCCGCGCAACGCCCTGCCCGGTTCGTGCGCCTGGTGAAGGCCGTGTCCATTCCGGACATGACGGTGGTGAACCTGTCCAATGATGCATTCGGGGCCAGCGACTACATGCGCGAGATCCTGGGTTACGCCCCGGTGCAGCCCGACGGCTCCGTGGAGATGCAGGTGCCGGCGAACGTGGCGTTCATGATCGACGTGCTCGATGCCAACGGCCGCAGAATCTCACCGGTACACTCCGCCTGGCTGCAGGTGCGCCCGGGGGAGACTCTGACCTGCAATGGCTGTCACAATCCGGCGACACCGCAGCAGCCGTTTTCGCATGGCCGCCAGGGGGCGTTTGCGGCGGCCTATGCCGGCCTGGTCGGCGGCGGCGCCTTTCCGGACGCCAACCCGATGTTGGTCGCCAACAGCGGCGAGACGATGGCGGAGACCCTCGCAAGAATCAGCTGCGCACAGGACACTCCGCGGTGTGCACAGATCGTTCCCAGCGTGAATGTGACCAGCACCGAGATCTGGACGAACCCGCCGGCCACCACGGCGGACATCTCGCTGCGCTACCTGGACATGCCGGCCGGCAATTTCCCGACCTCGAACACCTGCATGCTCGCCTGGGTCTCCAGCTGCCGCATCGTGATCAACTATCCGAAGGCGATCCAGGCGATGTGGGATTACGCACGCCAGACGAAGGATGCCGGCGGCAACGTACTCACCGACCACACCTGCTCGCAGGGCGGCTGCCACAGCACCACGCCCGCCGCGGGCAGCACGGCGACCGTGCAGGTGCCGGCCGGCCAGCTCAATCTGACGAACACGCCGTCCGATCAGGTACCGGTCCAGCCGGTCTCCTACCAGCACCTGCTGTTCACGCACAACGAGCAACAAGTTACCATGGGCTCCCTGCAGGACGTGCCGGGCCCGCCGGATGCGAATGGCAACCCGACCGCGATTTCCGTAGGGCCGTACATGAATGCGGGCAGCGCCAACGGTGCGCTCTCGAGAGCGTTCCTCGGCCGTTTCGATGGATCCGTACCCACGCCTGCCGGTGGGGTGAACCACGTGGGGTTCCTGACCCCGGCCGAGTTACGCCTGATCTCTGAGTGGCTGGATATTGGCGCGCAATTCTACAACAACCCGTTCGATCCCAACGTACCGGTCAATTAAGGCTGTGTGCCTGCTCATCGCACTGCTCATCGCTCCGGCGGTGGGCGCCGCGCGCGAGCATCTGCAGGTCTTCGTTACCGAGCCGTACCTGGAGCTGCATACCGGACCCGGACGCGGCTATCCAGTGTTCACGGTCGTGCCGCGCGATGAGAGTGTCGACGTGCTGTTCCGCCGCACCGACTGGTTCAAGGTGCGTACCGAGCGCGGCGTCGAAGGCTGGGCCTCGCAGAAGGACATGCAAAAGGTCGTGCTGGCCAACGGCGCGCCGTTCACCTTCCCGCTCGGGGATCGGGCCGGCTATACCTCGCATCGCTGGGAGATGGGCATGTTCGCCGGCAACTACGGCGGAGCGACGCTGGTCTCGGGCTATTCGGCCTTCTACTTCAACTCGCAGCTGGCAGCCGAGCTTTCGCTCGGGCAGTTTCTCGGCAAGTTCTCCAACGGCACGACGGGAGATCTCGGCCTGACGCACGTCATCGCCCCGGAGTGGCGCCTGGCGCCGTTCCTCGAGATTGGCACCGGCTTCGTGCACATCACGCCCAAGGCGACATTGGTGCAACCCGCCGAGCGGACCGAACAGACGGCCTACGTGGGTGGCGGTGTACGCTACTACCTCACGCGCCGCTTCTTCCTGCGCGCCGAGTACAAAGCCCACGAAATCTTCACGAAGCGCAACGCAAACGAGCAGGTAGACGAATGGAAACTGGGATTCGCGTTCTTCTTCTGACAGTGGCGTTTCTGTCGCTGCAGGGTTGCGTGGTGCGCAATTGGATTCACCACCGCAATGAAGTGCGCGCGGAACGCGAAGCCGCCAAGGAGGACGCGGCCAGAGCCGAGCAGCAGGATGACACCGAGGCTCCCCCGCCGCGCGTCGTGGAGCCCGAGGTGGAGCGCCGTAAGATCACCGTGCCCAGGATCAAAAGCTCGAACATCGAGCTGGGGTTGCACTACGGCGCGCTGTCGGTCGAAGACTTCGGCACGAACCAGGTCTATGGCGCGTTCGCCGC
>CAZLYG010000631.1:0-1492 GCA_964563075.1 uncultured Steroidobacteraceae bacterium
GCACATGCCGTCGCAGTTGTCCGGCGGCCAGCAGCAGCGCGTCGCTATCGCACGCGCCATCGCCGGGGACCCGGCCTTCCTGCTCGCCGATGAGCCGACCGGAAACCTCGATTCGTTGATGGCGCGCCAGGTCATGGACCTGCTCGAGCAGATCAACGAGATGGGGACGACGATCGTGCTGGTCACGCACGACCCCGAGCTCGCCAGGCGGGCACACCGTAACGTGCATGTCGTCGACGGCCAGATCTCCTCGTTCAAGGCGTACGAGCCACGGGAGCGTTCCAATATGAATGCTCGCGAGGGCGGCCGCGACGCCTCCGCGGCAGGACTGTAGGGCTCAACCATGCTTGCCTATTACTTGCGTCTTGCCCTGAAACGATTCGGCCGCGCGCCGGGCCTCACGGCGCTGATGGTCTGCGCTATCGGGCTCGGGATTGCTGCCTGCGTCATGGTGCTGACGGTTTATCACGCGAAATCGGGAAATCCGATCTGGTGGAAGAACGACCGGCTGTATGCCGTGACAATGGATTCCTGGGATCCGACGAGACCCTACGATACACGGCACCCCTCGTTGCCACCGCCCCAGCTCACCTACCGGGATGCGATGTATCTGCACTCTTCCAGGATCCCCGAGCGCAGCGTCGTCATGTTCAAGGGCATCGGCGTGCTCTCAGGCGCGCCCGGCCAAGGCAAGCCGGAGCCGGTAGTCGCGCGCCTCACAACGGCCGACTTCTTCGCCATGTTCGATGTGCCATTTCTGTATGGGGGTGGATGGAACGCCGCCGCCGATAGCGCCCCCGGCCCGCAGATCGTCCTCAGTCGCCGGGAGAACGACAAGCTGTTCGCCGGTGCCAACAGCGTGGGGCGCACGATCCGCTGGAACGATCACGAGTTCCGCATTGTCGGTGTGCTCGATAACTGGCAACCGATGCCCAAGTTCTACGACCTCAACAACGGGGATTTCGCCGCGTCCGAAGACGTTTACATTCCTTTCGGGTGGGGACCGGCTCTGGAGCTGGTCTCCGCCGGCAACAATGAGGGCTGGAAGGCGGAGGAGATCCGCTCGCACCGCGAGTTCCTGAACTCCGAGACGCTCTGGCTGCAGATGTGGGTCGAGCTGCCCAACGCCGCTGCCGTGCACAAAATGCAGACCCTGCTCGATGACTATTGGGCTGAACAACACAGGGCGGGCCGCTTCCCGCGGCCGCGCAACAACCGCCTGACGAACGTCGGCGACTGGCTGGCGGCGAACGGCGTCGTCACCAACGACGACCAGGTGCTCGTGGGCCTCGCTTTCGCCTTCCTGGCGGTCTGCCTGATCAACACTGTCGGGCTGCTGCTGGCGAAATTCCTCAACGGCGCGGCCATCAACGAGCCTGACCCCCGCGGGGACCCGGTCACCGACACCAAGTTCCTGCTGCTGTTCAACGCCGGCGCGGAGCCGATCACGTTCACGCTGCCCGAGATGCGGCTCGGCGGCGACTGGGAGATC
>CAZLYG010000631.1:1502-2836 GCA_964563075.1 uncultured Steroidobacteraceae bacterium
AGTGCGCCGAGCGCTGGGAGCGAGTCAGCGGGAGATTTTCACGCAACACCTGGTCGAAGTTGGAATGCTGTCGGTTGCCGGCGCGGCACTGGGACTTCTCCTGAGCACGCTCGGATTGTGGGCGCTGCGGGTGCTGTTCGACGATCGCGACGCCATCTGGGGCGGAAGCGGACTGACACAACTGATACGCATCGACGTGACGAGCGTGGTTGCGACTGTCGCCCTCGCAATCGTGGCCGCCCTCGCCGCCGGGCTCTATCCGGCGTGGCGGGTAGGACGCCTGCCGCCGGCCGTCTATCTGAAGAGTCAATGAGAGCGTGCGGCGCAAGCGGTGCACGGGAGAATGCCATGAACCTCGATGTTCGTCCGATTTTTTCCGCCCTGCTGCGCAACCGCACCGGTGCGGTGCTGGTTGCGCTGCAGATCGCCATCGCGCTTGCGGTGCTGGCCAACGCGATCTTCATCGTCGAGCAGCGGATAGAGCTGGTGGGCCGACCCACCGGCATCGACGATGACAACCTGTTCGCGGTCGACACCGCCGGGTTCGGCACGCACTTCGATTTCGACTCCTCGGTCAAGGAAGATCTCGCCTACCTGCGCTCGCTGGACGGTGTGGTGGCCGCAAGCCCGATCGATCACGTGCCGTTGAGTGGTGGCGGCAGCTCGACGGAGCTTGTCACCCGGCAGGGCCAGACGAGCGGCGGGGTCTGGGTGAATTATTTCGAGATGGACGAGAGCGGGATCAACACACTCGGCACGCACCTGATCGCGGGGAGGAATTTCCGCGCGGACGAGATCCGGCCGCCATTCTCGCCAAGCAACCTCGACACGTTCGTGCCGCAAATCATCCTCACGCGCGCGGCGGCCGAGGCGCTCTTCCCGAAGCAGAACGCGGTCGGCAAGACCCTCTACAATATTCAAGGCCATGCAGCCACGGTCATCGGGGTAACCGAGAACATGCTCGGTTCGTGGCCCAGTACGCCAACGGCACCCCAGGTCGTGGTTATCCTGCCCCGCCTTCCCCGCTTCTTCGGGTTCTATTACCTGGTGCGCGCCCAGCCCGGACAACGCGATGCGATCATGCGCACGGTGGAGGAGCACCTGGCGGGCTCGAATCCGGATCGCGTGGTCAAGTCTGCGCGAACAGTCTCGAGCATGAAGCGTATCGTGTACCTGAGCGATCGAAACATGGCGATCTTCCTGAGCACCGTCACGGTGCTGCTCGCGGCAATCACCGCGCTGGGAATCTTCGGCCTCGCCACCTTCAATGTCAGCACCCGCACCAAGCAGATCGGAACTCGGCGCGCCGTCGGGGCGCGCCGTGGGAACATCAT
>CAZLYG010000632.1:0-2832 GCA_964563075.1 uncultured Steroidobacteraceae bacterium
AGGAGAAGCTGTCCCAGGCGATCGGGCGCGGGGGGCAGAACATCCGCCTGGCCAGCCAGCTCACCGGCTGGGACCTCAACGTCATGACGGAGTCGGATGCGGAGGCCAAGAGCGAGACGGAGGCGAAGGAGCTGGTGCAGAACTTCATGAAACAGCTCGACGTGGATGAGGATGTGGCCACGATCCTCGCCCAGGAAGGCTTCTCCACCATCGAGGAGATCGCCTACGTGCCGCAGGCCGAGATTGCGGCGATCGAGGAGTTCGATGAGGACATCGTCAAGGAGCTGCGCAACCGTGCGCGCGACGTGCTGCTGACACAGGCGATCGCGAGCGAAGAGAGCCTGGATCAGTCGATGCCGGCGGAGGATCTGTTGCTGCTGGAGGGAATGAAGCCCGACCTGGCGCTGGCGTTGGCGCGACGGGGGGTACGTACGCGCGAGGATCTGGCCGAGCAGTCCGTCGATGATCTGGCGGACATCGCCGGGTTGGCCGCCGAAGAGGCGGGCAAGCTCATCATGACGGCGCGCGCACACTGGTTCGAGGCAGGACGCTGAGCGGGTTTGGGGGTTTGCCTATGGCAGAAGTCACCGTTTCCCAATTTGCCGAGGTGCTGAAGGTACCCGTGGACCGGCTGCTGGTGCAGCTGGACCAGGCGGGTATCAAAGTATCCGGTCCGGACGCACGCATCAGTGACGATGCGAAGCTCGAGCTGCTGACGCATCTGCGGCGCAGTCACGGTAGCGGCGACGATGGCGATGCCGCGCCCCGCAAGATCACTCTCAGACGTAAGACGCAGAGTGAACTGAAGCTCGCGAGCGCACAGGGCAGGGCCCGCACTGTGAACGTGGAGGTGCGCCGCCAACGTACGTACATCAAACGTGATGTGCTCGAGGAGCAGGCGCGCCAGCAGCAGGACGAGATCGACCAGAAGCGCCGCGAGGCGGAAGAGGCCGTGCAGCGCGAGACCGAGCGCGTCGAGGCTGAGCGCCGCGAACGTGAGCGTGTCGAGGCTGAGAACCGGCGCCGCGTCGAAGAAGAACAGGCAAAGAAGAAGGCGCAGGAAGATGCCCGGCGGGCTTCGGAACAGCGCGCGCGGGAAGAGGCCGAAGCTCGCGAGCGCGAGCGGGAAGAGCAAACGCGTCGCGCGGCCGAAGCGAAGGCGGAACGTGCTGCTGCTGCGTCGGCGTCACCGTCACGCGCTGCTGCTGCGGCGTCCCCCCCACCCTCACCTGCGGCTCCGACACCGGCCGCCGCTCCGGCTCCTGCACGGGAGCCCTCCAGGGCCCAACCGGCTCAGGCAGATCGTGCCGTGGAGCGTCCAAGTCAGACCGCCCCAACTCCCGACGGCCAGCCCACACGCTACGGCCGCCAGGAGCTGCACGTCGCCGGCGATGTCAGCTCGCGCTACAAAAAGAAACGGCGGACCAAATCGCGTCCGGTGTCCTCGGGTGCCGAGGGCAAGCACGGCTTTGAGATGCCCACCGCGCCGGTCGTGCGGGAAGTTGGCATCGGCGAGACCGCAACGGTTGCGGAGCTTGCGCAGAAAATGGCCGTGAAGGCGAACGAAGTGATCAAGGTCCTGATGAACATGGGCGTGATGGCTACCATCAACCAGCCCATCGATCAGGACACGGCGGTGCTCGTGGTCGAGGAGTTAGGTCATACGCCGAAGGTTCTCAAGGAGAACCAGATCGAGGTGGACCTGCAGGGTGCGCCGGAAGTGGATGCGAGCGCCGGTGAGCCTCGGCCTCCCGTCGTGACTGTCATGGGCCACGTCGACCACGGCAAGACCTCGCTGCTCGATTACATTCGCAGCACGAAAGTGGCGGCAGGAGAGGCTGGCGGCATTACGCAGCATATCGGCGCGTACCATGTCGAGACACCGGGTGGGGTCATCACGTTCCTGGACACGCCAGGTCACGCAGCATTCACCGCAATGCGCGCACGCGGCGCCAAGGCTACCGACGTCGTAGTGCTGGTCGTGGCTGCCGATGACGGCGTCATGCCGCAAACAGTCGAGGCAATTCAGCATGCGCGCGCCGCGTCTGTGCCGATCGTCGTCGCGGTCAACAAGATCGACAAGAGTGATGCGGACCCGGACCGGGTGCGCACCGAGCTGTCCAAGCAGGAAGTCATCCCGGAGGACTGGGGCGGGCAGAACATTTTCGTGAATGTGTCCGCGCGCACCGGCGAAGGCATCGACAAGCTGCTCGAGGCGATTCTGCTGCAGGCCGAGGTCATGGAGCTGCGCGCTCCGCGCGAGGGGCTTGCATCGGGCATCGTGATCGAGTCGAGCGTCGAAAAAGGCCGCGGCGCCGTCGCCACGGTGCTGGTCAAGAAAGGCACGCTGCGCATGGGGGACCCGATCATTGCCGGCTCGGAGTTCGGCAGAGTGCGGGCAATGTTCGACGAGTCCGGGAAAGCCGTGCAGGAAGCCCCGCCGTCGATGCCGGTCGTCGTGCTGGGACTGTCGAGCCCACCCAACGCGGGCGATGACCTGCTGGCGCTGGAGAGCGAGCGCAAGGCGCGCGAGGTCGCTTTGTATCGGCAGAGCAAGTCTCGCGACAACAAGCTGGCCCGCCAGACCACGCGTGCGGAAGACGTCTTCTCGCAGCTGGGCGAGGCGAAGGCCGGCATCGTGAATGTGCTCATCAAGGCCGACGTTCAGGGCAGTGCCGAGGCGTTGCGCGAGGCCCTGGCGAAGCTGTCGACGGACGAAGTTCAGGTGAAGCTGTTCGGGACCGGGCTCGGGGCCATCACCGTGTCGGACGTGCAGCTCGCCGCGGCCTCGAAGGCGCTCATTATCGGCTTCAATGTACGAGCGGACTCCGG
>CAZLYG010000633.1:0-2823 GCA_964563075.1 uncultured Steroidobacteraceae bacterium
CGTGAGCATGGTGGGGAATGATTTGAAGCTGGACGAAGGTGTGGGCACTTGTGGCAAAGAGGGCCAGAGTGTTCCGGTCGGCGTCGGACAGCCCACGCTGCGGATCGACGGATTAACGGTAGGCGGGACCGGCTAACCGTGAAAAATTGCCACGCGCGGGCACGAATGCGCTCTCGGCAGGAACCTGCGTCGCGCCTCATGCTGTTGCGCACGGGATGAGAGCGGAGACTCATCAGTTCGCGCAACGGATTCGCGTCCCGTCATGCGGCCGGGTGGCGGGCGCGAGCGAATTTCTCGCGGCGCCCGCCGCCCGCGTCGTCAAACATAATCATCCGAGTGTTTGACCTTGCGTCCGCGCCCCGTCGCACATGCGCGACGCGCGGGGGCGAAGTTTCGCGAACGCTCGCGAAGCTGTGACGGTGTGCACGCCGCGTCCTGCGGCAGGTCCGTACTTTGCTCCCCACCGCTTACTTTGAACTCATCCAAATCCGAGGACCCGAAGATGCATGCCGAGCCCGCGACCGTGGAAGTGCCGCAGCTGAAGCTGCCGGCGGATCTGCTCAACGAAGTCACCCGCCGCGGGTCGGCGAAAACGGATTTTCGCGTCGAGGGCTGGAAGCCTTCGCTGTTTGGCCGCCTCGTCGCCAAGCTGACCGGAGGCAAGAGCCGCCCCTCGTAGGGCCCACAGTAGGCCCATCCCCGCTGGATAGCGGGCGTGCGCCTGGCGTGCAAACCGTGCCGACCGGTGGCGCAAGGCTGTGTACCCTGTGCGATGGCGCACAGCAACGCAGACGTGTACTTGGCCGCCGGTATCCGGACCGCTAGGATCAGGGCATGCCACGACTTTCCCGTCCCCTGTATGAGGGCCTCCCATGGGTTTACATGGCCTGTGGGGTGGCCGCGCTGTCAGGTAGCTATCTGCTGTCGTCCCGGCTTCTGAGCCTTTTACTGGGCCTCCTGGGCCTCGCGGCACTGCTGGGCGGGATCGTGATTGCATTGCGCCGGCGGGGCTATCGCGAGATCCGAGCCAATTACGCGGATCCGGGGCAATTGAGCGGCGAGCCGGACGACGTGAGCTGAGGTGGGGCTTGAGCCGGGGCGCGAGGGACCGACGGAAGCTGGCTGCCGCTGAGGGCGAACTCAGGGCTGACGGGCTGGCTGTCGCTGAGGCGCGAACTCAGGACTGACGGGCTGGCTTCGCTGAGGCGCGAGCTTGGTCCGCCTACACCGGCTCTTCGGCTTCTTCGTCGCTGTCGCCTTCCGCAACAGGCTCGGGCATGTGCACGCCCGGCACGGTCTCGGTGAGGGAGGCGCGAGTGCGTGCCAGCCGCTCATCGACGTAGATCAACTCGTGCTTGCCGATGACCACCACGTCCCCGTCATTCAGGTAATGGCGGCGCACGCGCTTGGATTTCACGTAGATCCCGTTGGTGCTGTTCAGGTCCTCGATGACCGACGAGTTGGAGCTCGTGACGATCTGACAGTGGTGACGGCTGACGAAGCGGCTGTCGATCTGCAGATCGTTGTCGGAGGTTCGTCCGACGATGATTCTGCCAGTGCGCAGCGGGATCTCCTGCACCGTGCGGCCATCGGTCGCCACCAGCAGGCGCGCCTGGGTAACGTGCGGTAGCTCCAGTGCCGGCGTCGGCGGCATGGTCCGCTCGATCTGCGCCTTCAGGTGCTGTGCGGTGCGGGTCGCGTATTCGACCCACTGCAGTTCCTCGACCGCACCGCGCACGTCAGAAAGCAAGACGTGGTCACGGTCCGCGGCGAAGGCCGCCATCATTGACGTATCGCACAGCGTGTTGATCAGGCGTGGCACGCCGCCAGTGAAGCGGAAGATTTCAGGAAACGTGTCCTCGGCGAAGATCGACCGGTCGCCGGCACCGGCGACTTCCAGGCGGTGTTGGATGTAGGCACGCATCTCGGTCTGCGTCAGCGTGCTGAGATGGAAGCGCAGCCGGATGCGCTGCGTGAGCTGCACCAGCTCCGGAGCGTTGAGCTTCTCGTTGAGCTCGGGCTGGCCGCACAGGATGATGCGCAGCACTTTCTCCTTCGTGGTCTCCACTCCCGAGAGCAGCCGGATCTCCTCGAGCACGCGCATCGAGAGGTTCTGCGCTTCATCGACGATCAGCAGCACCTTGCGTCCGGCCGCGTATTGCTCGATGAGGAAGGTATTGATGGTCGCGATCAGCTCGGCCTTCTTCATCTTGAAGGGCGCGAAGCCGAACTGCACCAGCAGCGCCTGCAGGAAGTCGATCGCCGACACCTGCGTCTGGTTGATCTGCGCGACCACCACGTCGTGCTGGATCTCCTTCAGAAACGACTCGATCAGGGTCGTTTTGCCGGCGCCGATCTCCCCGGTGATCACCACGAAGCCGTCGGTGAACCAGATCGTCGACTCCATGTACGCTTTGGCGCGGGCGTGCTGTTTGGAGAGATACAGGAACTGCGGGTCCGGACTGAGCCGGAAAGGCAACTCCTTCAGTTTGAACGGATCGAGATACATGTCTCTTGGGTGTGCCCGCGGCGGCCTTGTTGGTGACGCGCCAGGCGATTCGATCTTACGGGATGCGCACCCGCGGAGCCAATGCTGACAGCAAACGGCGTGCCTGTCGGTCGCGCGTCGTGGCGCTGGGTGCGACCAAGGTGCAGTGTCCCAGCTTGCGGCCCGGGCGCGGCTGCTTGCCATAGTCGTGCAGGTGCAAGCCGGGTTCGGCCAGCAGCTCGGCGCGCGCCGGCATATGTCCGATGAGGTTGATCATGGCGCTGTAGCCGCGGGGCCGGGTCGATCCCAGCGGCAGGTTGAGGATGGCGCGCAGG
>CAZLYG010000634.1:0-2812 GCA_964563075.1 uncultured Steroidobacteraceae bacterium
AGCGCGGCGAGACGACGCAGCAGATCGATGGTGTCGTCGGCGGTGCGGATCGGCGCCGGGTGCGAGCGCGGCAGAGCGACATCGATCTCGCTGAAGAGCCCGCCTCTCCAGCGCAGCGTCAAATGTGCGTTGTAGTTGTCGCGCTCGACCTTCAAGGTGACGTCCTCGAGGAGCGCGCGCAGCAGCTCCTTGCGATCTCGGTCCGCGGTGGTCGGGGCCGTCCAGACTCGCTTGAGATCGCCGCCGAGGGCGAGGATCGAGTCGCGCTCTTCGCGCGTGAGCGGCCGCGGCCGCGCCTGCTCCCGGTTCGCGAGCTCGGCCTCGGCGCTCTTCAGCTCCTGCAGAGCGTTCTCCCACTCTGCCTCGAGGCCGCGTGCAACGAGTCTGTTCTCGGGGTCGACGGCCCGGTAGCGTCGCTCGGCACGTTGCGCGTTGTAGCGCGCACGCTCGACGTCGCGCCGGAACTGCGCGAGGGTGCTCTCCTGATCGGCGTCGAGCTGCTCGAGGGCTTGAAGCGAGGCCTGCATGCCGGCCGGCGCGAGCGCCGCGAGGAACGCCTCGCCTACGGCCGCATCGATCTGCACGCCGCCGACGTTCAAACAGTACTCGCCGCGACCGTTGACGATGTTTTTGCCGGCGCAGTGATAACCGGGCGCCGAGTATCGCCCGCTGTAGTGCACGGCGAGACGCCGGCCGCAGTGTCCGCAGAGGGCGATCCCCTGGAGCAGCGCGGATCCTTCCCTCACCGCGCCCCCGCTTTGGTGGGGTTGTGGCCGGATGTTGGCGCCGAGGCGCTTCTGGTTCGCCTCGAAGGTCGACCAGTCGATGTAGCCGGCGTGATGATCGCGGATGAAGACCGGCCACTCGGCGCGTGTGCGGCGCTTGAGACGCTTGCGGACACGTCCCTCAGGATCAAGGTAGCAGCTCTGCTGCGTGCGGCCATAGACGTACACGCCCGCGTAGAACGGGTTGGTGAGGACCTGATGGATCTTGGTGTAAGTCGGTGCGACCCATCGAAGGTCGGTGAGGGTGTTGGAGTGCAGCGGGAAGCGCAGCTCCTGCGAGCGGAACCAGAGCCATACGCGGCGCGCCGAGCCCATCTCGGCAAAGCGCTCGAACACGGCGCGGATCGCCGCCTGCACCGACTCGTCCGGATGCAGGAGCACTTCGCCATCCGCCTCGCCGCGGACGAGCCCGACCGGCAAAGCGCGCGAGAGCTCCCCGCGCTCGGCCTTGTTGCGGATGCCGCCGAGCAACCGCGCCCGCAACACGTGCAACTCCGCTTCCGACATCGTGCCCTTGAGCCCCAGAACCAACCGATCATTGAACAACCCCGGATGATAGATGCCGTCGGCATCGCCGATGAGGGTGTGCGTAAGACCGCAGAGGTCCAGCAGACGGTACCAGTCGGCGTTGTTGCGCGCCAGACGCGAGACCTCAAGCCCCAGCACGATGCCGACCAGACCCAAGGCCACCTCGGCGATCATGCGCGCGAAGCCCGCTCGCTCGCGCACACCGGAGCCCGTGATACCCAGGTCTTCGTCGATGATCTTCACCTGGTCGCGCCGCCAGCCGAGGCCCACGGCCCGCTCGGCGAGCTGATACTGGCGGGCGGTCGACTCGCGGTTGTTCTCGACCTGCGTGGTGCTCGACTGACGCACGTAGACGATCGCCGAGCGGCGCACGTGATCCTGCGTGATCTTACTCATCTCGCTCATCGCTCTGTCCTCCTGCGGTTGGATCGAGGGCTCTTACGATCAGCCGGGCGAGTCGCAGCACGAGCTTGGCGTGCTGCTCCTCGTCGAGCGCGTTTAAGACCGGTGGGGCGGCGTCCGTGGACGCCGGTGGTTCGAGGAAGCTCAACTGCTGCACGGTCGTCCCACTCCTCTCGTTGCGGCGAAGGGACTGTTGTCACACCGCCGAGCCGCCGGAGCAACGCATCGAGAACGCCTCGCGCGTGTAGAAGCTCAGTCCGGGAGGCCAGCGATGCTGCTTGACCAGCCGGTGCCGCCGCGTTGCCTTGCAGATCGGTCCATGCCGCAGGCACCAGCGCCTTGGTTCCATCAGGTAGTACGAGGGTCAGCCGCCGCTCGCCGCCGCGGTTACACCAACCGAGGACCTCGAGGACCGATCCTTCGAACGGATGGCGTGGTCGAACGATGGTTACTTGGGCGGGATATCCGTCGAGATGACGGCGGTGGTGGGCAGTCTGTCGAGTGGTCCTTCGGCAGCATCGAGCACGAGAAGTTACTCATGCTCGTGGCTCGGCGCATCTCGGACCGGCGGATGCTGAAGCTTATTCGGCAGTGGCTCGAGGCAGGGGTGATGGAGAATGGCACCGTAGAGCGTACGGTGGCGGGCACGCCGCAGGGCGGAGTGATCTCCCCCTTGCTGTCGAACATCTACCTGCATGTGCTCGATACGCTGTGGATGCGCCAGAGCGCCCCGCTGGGGACTCTGGTGCGCTACTGCGATGACTTTGTCGTGATGTGCCGCACGGCGAAGGACTGTGAGCGCTCCGAGGTGTGCATCAGGGTGATCCTGAAGCGCCTGGGACTTGAGCTGCATCCGGAGAAGACGCGGCGAGTGGAGCTCTACGATGGCAAGCAGGGCTTTGACTTTCTCGGCTGTCACTTGCACAAGCGCCTGAGCGGTCGGATCTGGGAACAGCGGCGCAAGCGGCTGTACTTCCTGCATCGCTGGCCGAGCAGGCGCTCGATGCAGCGGGTGCGTACACGTGTGCGGGAGCTGACTCCACGGTCACGATGCCATGCGGATATCCGCCGCGTCATCGCCGACCTGAACCCTGTAT
>CAZLYG010000635.1:0-2807 GCA_964563075.1 uncultured Steroidobacteraceae bacterium
CGGGCTCAGTGGGCCGAGGTGGGGACTGAGCACCTGCTGAGAGCGGGGCATGACATCCGGATTGATCACCGGACGCTCGAAGCCCAAGGGATCGATCTTGTTCCGGGTCGCAAGATCGGGTTGTCCGCTGAGCGCCAGAGGAGCTCGAACCTTCCCGCCGGTCTTGCGGAGAAGGTGGCGGAGCAGAGGGAGATCGCGGCAGAGAACGGGCGAAGGATCCTTGAGGATCCTGGTCTTGCGCTCAAGGCGATGACGCACCATCAGGCGACGTTCAGCGAACGGGACCTGGCGAAGTGGCTGCATGGCAAGACGGACGGCGCTGAGCAGTTTCAGGCAGCGTTCCTCAAGGTCACTGCATCGCCCGAGCTCGTGGCATTGGGGACGGATGAGCGAGGTAAGAGGCGATTCAGTACCAAGGAGATGCTGTCGATGGAGCGCTCGCTGCTTGAGCGGTCAGAGCGACTGGCCGCGAGTCGAGAGCATACCGTTGCGTCCGGGTACCGGGAGCAGGTTCTCGCTGACGGCCGGCTCTCTCAGGAGCAGCGGTCGGCATTTGAGCATGTGACGGGCGGAGCGGACCTCGCGGTTGTCGTGGGTGTCGCGGGGACGGGCAAGAGCACGATGCTGGAGAGCGCTCGCCGTGCATGGGAGGCTGCGGGGTACAGCGTCAAGGGTGGCGCCTTGGCGGGAATTGCTGCAGAGAATCTGGAGACCGCGAGCGGGATCCCGTCGCGGACGCTGATGAGCTGGGAGACGAGCTGGGCGAAAGGTCGCGATCAGCTCACGCCGCATGACGTGCTGGTCATTGACGAAGCCGGGCTGGTCGGGACGCGCCAGCTCGCACGAGTGCTCGACTCCGTTGAGAAAGCAGGCGCCAAGGTGGTCCTGGTTGGCGATCCAGAACAGCTGCAGGCGATTGAAGCGGGTGCGCCGTTCCGAGGGATTGCCGCCCAGGCTGGGGTCGTGGAGCTCAATGAAGTGCGGCGACAGCGGCAGGACTGGCAGAAGCAGGCTACCCGGCAGCTCGCGACCGGACGCACGAGAGAAGCACTGAGTGCCTACGAGCGCGAGCAGCGGGTGAGGGCACTGCCGACACGGGCCGAGGCGCGGGAGTCGATGCTCAAGGCCTGGCGACGAGGACACAGCGAGCGTCCGAACGAATCTCGACTCATGCTGGCCTACACGAGGGCTGACGTGCAGGCATTGAACACCCGTGCGCGAGAGCTACGCCAGGCAGCTGGGGAGCTGGGCAAGTCGGAAACGATCAAGACCGAACGCGGCGCTCGGGAGTTCGCCGCCGGCGATCGGCTCTACTTCCTGCGCAAGGAGCGCAGCTTGAGAGTGAAGAACGGCTCCCTCGGCACGGTCGAGAATGTCCGGGGTGGCGTGCTGCAGGTTGTGATGGATGGGGAGGAGGGACGGCGAGTCAGTGTGGATTCGCGGTATTACGCGCACCTTGAGCACGGGTATGCCGCCACGGTCCACAAGTCGCAGGGAGCTACTGTGGATCGGACGTATGTGCTTGCGACACCGCATTTCGACAGACACAGCACGTATGTCGCAATGTCTCGGCACAGGGAGGCCGCAGCGATGTTCTATGGCAGAGAGGATTTTGAGCCGGAGTGGAGTCGGGTTTCGGCGCAGGAGAACCTCCAGAGCGTGCTGTCGCGCGCCAGGCCGAAGGAGCTCGCGCATGACTACCTGGAGCGAGAGCCGTTGGACGGGGTCGAAGCGGCCGAGTCGTCCGTGGCGGTGAGCACGGAGCAGCCCTCAGTTGGACAGCAGTTTCGGCAACGGCTCGATGAGTTCGCCAAGCGAGCAGGTGCGGCACACGAGCACGAGCGGGCAGTACGGGAAGCGCTGCGACGGAAGCGGGCGCAGGAGCAGTATCTCGAGCTCGAACGGCAGCGGAGTCGTGCCCTGGAGAGAGACAAAGACTACGGACTTGAGCACTAACGCCAAGCGGGGGAAACCATGGACGAGCAGTACATGGATCAGGCTGCCGAGATCGTCGGTGTGACGAAAGAGCTGTTCAAGGCTTTCGAGGATCAATTGGCCGAAGTGATGGCCAGTCAACGGCTGGCCACCAGGGAGGCGAATGAGGCGCTCGCCGAGACGCGCAAGAACCTCCGAGGTCTCCTGCAGCATGCCAGGGAGTCGGTTGAGGTGGCGCGCGCGGCGCAGGAGGAGCTGCGCCGGGGATGGCAGCTTCATGTGGCGGAGAATTCAAAAGCGGCTGGCAGCGAGATGGCGCGCAGGTTTGGGGAGCAGATCACCAAGGGCCTGGGGAAGCGGCTCGCCGAGCTTGCCGATCAGGCTGAGATGGCAACGCGGCGACTCTCCTGGAAGAGCACTTTGACCTGGGTGCTTGGGCTGGCGATCGCGATCCCGCTGACGGTTACTTTGGGAATCCAGACGTTCATGCCGACCGTCGATCAGATGAGTATCCCGGGGCTGTCCGTGGCTCAAACACGGGACGTTGTTTCGCGCATCACGCTCTGCTGGCCACAGCGAAACGATATCCGCAACGAGCACGTGTGTATCGTGACTGACGATCCGCCGCGCGTGACCCGGGCTCCGCATGAGGAGACGGCAGTTGTCGTCCGCGGAATGTAGCTGCCGCGCAGCCGTCGGATGAGTTCGCGGATGTCAATGCGCCGCAGGAGCACGGCCCGCGCCAGACCACAGTCACCGCCCTCAGTATCGTCAAGGTCTGCACTCCGTTTGGGTCTGTCACGGGCCGTGCAGTAGGACCAAGAGTCGGATCGGGCGCGCCACACAGCCCGCAGGGCGGGGTGGGGGGCCGG
>CAZLYG010000636.1:0-2807 GCA_964563075.1 uncultured Steroidobacteraceae bacterium
TGGATGCCGCGTTCACGATCAGCAGCGGTGCGACCTCGTACTCGTGGAAGAAGCGCGCGTAGGCCTCGTTCAGGCGCTCCAGATAGGAGCGCTCTATGTGCTGCTCATACTCAATCCCACGCCGTGCAATACGCTCCAGCAGCACATCGACAGGCGCCTGCAGATACACGACCAGGTCGGGTTTCGCGCTCTCGATGTCCAGCTTGGCGTAGACCTGCTCATAGAGCGAGTACTCCGCATCATCCAGCGTCACGCGCGCGAACAGCCGGTCCTTCTCCAACAGGTAGTCCGCAACACGCACCCGCGTGAACAGATCCTGCTGCTTGAGGCTGGAGAGCTGCTGAGCGCGCTGAAACAGGAAATACAGCTGCGTGGGCAGCGCGCCGGCCCGCGGGTTGCGATAGAAGCGCTCGAGAAACGGGTTCTGTGCCGCCTGCTCGAGCACCGCGTCCGCCCCGAGGCTGCTGCACAAACGACGGACCAGGCTCGTCTTGCCCACGCCGATGGGCCCTTCGACGACGATGAACTGATGCGGGGCTTCCGGAGGATTCTTCATGCGCTCGGTGCTGACAGACGTTGCAGGCCCTCGGACGCGATACGGCGCTGGAGCTCGGACACTCGACCGAGCCCGGGGACGTCGAGATCCGGGGCGATATCCGCCAAAGGATACAGAACGAAGTTGCGCTCCACTATCCCGGGATGCGGCAGGGTGAGTTGCGGGTCCTGGCGGCGCTCGCGTCCGAATACCAGAATGTCCAGATCGATCACTCGCGGCCCCCAGCGCTCGTGATGCTCGGGACGACCGAATTGCGTCTCGATCGCTCGCAGCTGCGCCAGCAGCTCGCCGGGTCCCAGGCGAGTCAGAAGTCCGGCAACGGCGTTGACATAGTCGGGCTGCGCAGCCGGCCCCATGGGACGCGACGTGTACAGCGGCGAGGTGAGGATCACGCGCGTGTCGGCGAGGGCTGCGAGCGCGGCGAATGCAGCCAACACCCGTGCTTGCGGATTCTCGAGATTGCTGCCCACTCCGATATAAGCGGGCTGCCAGACTTCCATCGCAGGAACCGTCAGGCCGCGCCCGTGGGATTACGGCGACGGCGGCGGCGCCTGCCCCCGCGTCGCGGGCCGTCGGTGCGCTGCATCTGACCGGTGAGCGCATCGGCCATCCGCCCCCGCTCGTCAGCCGAGACCTCCTGTACCCGCGTCCACCATTTCGCCATATCCGGGGAAGCCAGACCGAAGTCGGATCGCAGCAGCAGCAGATCGTAGGCGGCACGAAAGCGAGGGTGCTCCAGTACGCGCAAGGCGCGCCGGCCGCGTGGATGCTCCAGCCGTGGCTGCAGCGCAAACATTTCGCGCACGCCGAGCGTGAAACGCTTCGGAATCGCGACATGCCGCTGTGCTTCGCGCGCGGCCTTGTCGCAAGCGTCGAGGATCGTGCCCAACTCGTGCCACCTCTCGGGTGGTGTCGACTCGATGATACCGGCGATCGGGCCGTAAAGGAGCAGCGCAAACAGGAACGTCGGCGTCACCGGCTTGTCGGCCGTTACGCGCGCATCCGTGTTTTCCAGGCCCCGCAGCAGCAGCTTCTCCACCAGGCTGCCCGGATGGGACTCGAAGTAGGCGGCCACGGTGGGCAACAGCGGCGCGAGCAGGCCGCGCCGCTGCAGAACGACGAAGCTCCTGGCTCCGTGCCCTGTCAGGAACAGCTTCAACGTCTCATCGAACAGCCGTGCCGGCGGCACGCCACCGAGAAGCTCCCCAAGCCGGGCAATGGGCTCAGCCGTGGCAGGGTCGATCTCGAAGGAGAGCTTCGCCTCGAAGCGAGCTGCCCGCAGCATGCGCACGGGGTCTTCGCGGAAGCGGGTCTCCGGATCTCCGATCAGCTTCAGAACACGCGCGGCGACGTCTTCTTTCCCGCCAACGTAGTCCCACAAGGAGAAGTCAGCAATGTTGTAATACAACGCATTGCAGGTGAAGTCCCTGCGCCAGACGTCGGCGTCGATAGTGCCGTATACGTTATCGCGGATGATGCGACCTGTTTCGTCCATGACTCGCTCGCTGTCGAGGTCGGCTGCATCGCCGAATACAGCGCGCGCAGGTGCGGCCGAACGCCTGGCCGGGCTACCGGACTCAGCGGCACGCACCTGGTGATCTTGCGGTGTGCTGGCAGCTTCCTCCGCGTTATCCTCGCCTTCTTCCGCGTCGTCGTCCTCGTCTTCGACTTCATCGAGCGCGCTCCCCGCCGGGGGCGCCAGCGCATCCAGTTCGTCGAGCTCGGGCGCCTCACCGTCCTCGGGATCCGCATCGGGTAGCGGCTCTTCACCCTGCGACGGCGCGGTCGCCGCGCGGAACGTCGCAACTTCGATGATCTCTCTACCGAAGAACACGTGCGCCAGACGGAAACGCCGGCCTACCAGACGACAGTTGCGGAAGAGCTTGCGTACCTGCTCGGGCAGCGCATCCGTGGCCACGTCGAAGTCTTTCGGCTCGATTCCTAACAGCAGATCGCGGACGCAACCGCCGACGAGAAACGCCATGAAGCCCGCGTCCCGCAGCTTGTACAGAACACGCAAGGCGTTCGGTGAGATGTGGGACCGGGATACCGTGTGCTCGGATCGCGAGATGATCCGGGGCGTTGCAGAGGGCGCCACGATAGACGCTTGGGGAAGATTCAATTCTTGGCTTTCGGCTTGAGCATTGAGGAACGTCCCCTATAATACCGCGCTCGACGCGGCAAGCCTGCCCACCGCGCTCCCATCGTCTAGAGGCCCAGGACATAGCCCTCTCAAGGCTAGTACACCGGT
>CAZLYG010000637.1:0-2804 GCA_964563075.1 uncultured Steroidobacteraceae bacterium
CCCGCTGTGGGCGGAGATCGAGTCGCTGGGCGTCCCGGCGCTGTTCCACACCGGACAGACCGGGATCGGCGCAGGCCTGCCGGGCGGCCGGGGCATCAAGCTGCGGCTGTCGGACCCGATGCTGCTCGACGACGTGGCCGCGGACTTCCCTTCGCTGACCATGATCCTCGCGCACCCGTCGGTGCCGTGGGCGGACGCGTCAATCTCCATGGCGACGCACAAGTCCAACGTGTACATCGACCTGTCGGGCTGGTCGCCGAAGTACTTTCCCACCAACCTCGTGCAGTATTCCAACACGCTGCTGAAGGATCGCGTGTTGTTCGGCTCGGACTATCCGGCGATCACCCCGGATCGCTGGCTGACGGACTTCGAGAAGCTGCCGATCAAGCCGGAGGTGCGGCCGATGATCCTCAAGCACAATGCCATCAAGCTGCTGAAGTTGGAGTGAAGGGATGAGCACCGGGACCATGACGGCGATCGGCATCCGGGCTCCGGGTCCCCCGGAGGCGTTGCAGCCGACGCAGCGACCGATTCCCGCTGTCGCCGCGGACGAGGTACTGATTCGCGTCGTCGCGGCCGGTGTCAACCGGCCGGATGTCATGCAGCGCAAAGGGCTCTACCCACCCCCTCCTGGCGCCTCCGACATCCCGGGGCTCGAAGTGGCAGGGGAAGTCGTGCAGGTGGGAACAAAGGTACGCGATCCCGTCGTGGGTGCGCAGGTCTGTGCCCTCGTGACTGGAGGTGGCTACGCACAGTTCGTAGCCGCGCCCGCAGTGCAGTGTCTGCCGGTGCCGGCCAACGTCAGCGTCGAGGAAGCTGCAGCGATACCCGAGACGTTCTTCACGGTGTTCCTGAACGTGTTCCAGCGTGTCGGGCTGCGGTCCGGAGAGACTCTGCTCATCCACGGTGGTTCCAGCGGTATCGGCACCACAGCTATCATGCTGGCTAAGGCCTTCGATGCACGGGTGATCGTGACGGCGGGAACAGCGGAAAAGTGTGCCGCCTGTCTCGCGCTGGGCGCCGACCACGCTATCAACTACAAGGCCGAGGATTTCGTTGCGGCGACGCAGGCAGCCACGCAGGGAAGCGGAGCTGACGTCATTCTGGACATGGTGGGGGGCGACTACCTGCCGCGGAATATTGCCGCGGCGGCGGTCGACGGGCGGATCGCGATCATTGCTCACCTCGGTGGGTCACGCGCCGAGGTGGACATCCGGGCCATCATGGTCAAGCGCCTGACCTTGAGCGGATCGACCCTGCGGGCCCAGCCCGTCGCGAACAAGGGGCGCATCGCCGCTGCGTTGCGGGCACAGGTGTGGCCGCTGTTTGCTTCCAGACGGCTACGCCCACTCATCCATGCCCGTTTCCCGCTGTCCGAGGCGGCTCGCGCGCACGCGCTGATGGAATCCGGGGAGCACGTGGGCAAGATCATCCTGGTGACCTGAAAAATCTCGCGCTCCGGTCCCGACGAGGTCGCGCGCCGCCGTATTTTTCAAGTAACCTTCGATACGCTCATGAGTCACTCGCTCGCATACGGTTTGCTCGAGCTGCCCTGGTGGGGTTACGTGGGCGTGACCTTTCTCACCATTCAGGGACTCTTTCTCGCCATCACACTGTATCTGCATCGTGACCAGGCTCACGGCGGCCTGATCCTGCATCCGCTGCTGCGCCATGTATTTCGCTTCTGGCTCTGGTTCAGCTCCGGTGCCGTCACGAAGGAGTGGGTCGCGGTGCACCGCCGGCATCACGCCTATGCCGACCTGCCCGGGGATCCGCACAGCCCGGTGATCTTCGGCTTGCGGCGCGTCGTGTGGGAGGGTTACGAGCTGTACGTTGCAGCTGCCCGCGATCCCGTCATCCTCGAGAATTACGGACGCGGCACTCCGGATGACTGGCTGGAGCGGCACCTGTATGCGCGGCATCCGACCCTTGGCGTGGTGTTGTTCTCACTCACGATGCTCCTCCTATTTGGCGTTCCCGCGATCACCATGGTGGCCATCCACCTGGTATCCCAACCGTTCTTCGCCGGCGGGGTGGTCAATGGATTGGGACACGCCGTGGGTTACCGCAGCTACGAGATGCCCAGCACGGCAACCAATCTCGTGCCCTGGGGACTCTTGCTCGGCGGTGAGGAGCTCCACAACAACCATCATGCGTTCCCCCGTTCGGCGCGATTCGCTGCGCAAGGCTGGGAAGTGGACATCGGTTGGTTATTCATCTGCCTCTTCCGTGCAGTGGGCCTCGCGCGAGTCCGTTGGGTTGCACCGCGCGTGAAGATCGAGAAGAGGCGCAGGAAGGAGCTTGATGCGGATACCGTCCAGACGTTGTTTATCAACAGAATGCACGTGCTGCGCCACTACGCACGGCGTGTCGTGTTACCCGTGTGCCGGGACCTCGCCCGACGGGAGCCGCGCGGGTCCTTGCCGCGCAGCGCGGCAAGGCTCCTCATCCGGCACCCTGCGCTGCTAGCCGACGAAGCCAGGCGGAGACTGGGCGACTTGCTCGCGCGCTATGAGGTGTTGCGCCGCGTCGTGGAGTTTCGCGAGAGCCTGCAGCAGATGTGGAACGACGCCGCCGACAGTCACTCGGTGGCGCACCTGCGCGAGTGGTGTGCTCGCGCGGAGTCCAGCGGGATCCGCGCGCTGAAGGACTTCGCGGCCGCATTGCCGAGGTACGGCCGCGGCACCCCCGCCGCCTGAACGTCACCGCAGCGGCAGCGTGGTGGCCCGCGTGACCGTGCGCATCGCAAAGCTGGACTGAACCCGCGCGACGCTGGGCAGTCGCGTCAGGTGCTGGCTGTGTAC
>CAZLYG010000638.1:0-2804 GCA_964563075.1 uncultured Steroidobacteraceae bacterium
CGCTCCCTTGATTCTATGAGGCGCACGAGATCCGCGAGGGTGGAGTTCACCGGAGTCGGCACCCCACGCTCCGCTCCGATTCTGACAATCGCGCCGTTGAGCGTCTCGATCTCTCCGGGCCTGCAGTGGTCCCGATCCTGAAGCATGGAAGCTTTGTGCGCCGGGTGCTCTGCCAGGGCTTTGTCGATTGTCGCGTTGATTGCGCGGGGGTTCAGTGTAATGCCGAGCGCCCGTGCTACCGCGACGCTCTCGAGAACGACGGCGGCGGCGATTCTGCGGCCGGGCTCATTGTTCATGTCCCCGTTGCTGGCCTGAGCGACCATGGCAGTCGCATTGAGCGCGGCGTTGAAAACGAGCTTCTCCCAGACCGCCGCCTGGATGTCCGCAGCGACTGTTGAGTCGAAACCGCTGCGTGTCAGCAGTTCCGCCACCGGAGCCGCCAGATGCTGAGCTGCGGGCGCATAACCGCCGAGATGCACGTGCGCAAAGCCCTGCGTGACGACCTTGTTGGGTAAACGCAGATCGGCAGGAACATGCGCCGTGCCCATCAGGACACGCTCGGCGCCGAAGGCGCCAGCGAGAATCTCGGCGTTGCCCAGTCCGTTCTGCAACGTCAGCGCCGCGAGAGGTGACAGATGCGCGACCGACTTGACGGCGGCGGCACTATGTACCCCCTTGGTGAACAACACCATGAGATCGACCGGTCCGGCAAAGCGCTCGGCGAGGGACGTACGCGGCTTCAACACCCGACTGCCGGTGTCATCGATGAGCTCCAGTCCCTGGTTCTCGATCACCCGCAGGCGCTCGAGGTTGTTGTCGATCAAGGTCACCGAAACGCCGGCCTCGAGGAACCGGGCCGCGAACAGGCACCCCATGGCGCCGGCGCCAACGATGACAATCTGTTGCATGCTCAAACGACCCTGACTTCGACGAGGCACGGCCCGTCGGCAGCGAAAGCCGCGGTGAGCTGTGAATCCAGCTCCTCTGCCCGGGTGACTCGTGTCCCCGGCACTCCCTGGCCTCGCGCCAGCAGGCAGAAATCCAGCCCCGCCAGATCCGTGCCCACGGGCTGCTCGATGCCGAACAGACGGCCGAATATCTCCAGTCCCTCGTAACGGCGGTTGTTGATGATGATGAACGTCATGGCTGCGTGCAGCCGGAAGGCGGCATACAGCGCCTGGATCGAATACATCGCCGACCCGTCGCCCAGAATCGCGACGACCCGGCGACCCGGGCTGCCGAGCGCCATCCCGACCGCCGCGGGAAGTGCGTAGCCGAGGCCGCCGCCCGCGGTCGTGTAGAAGCTATCGGGTCGATTCAGCCGCAGATACTCCTGCAGGGCCGGCCGGCTCGAGGGTGCCTCCTCGACCACGATCGCGGCCTCCGGCATGCAGGCCCCGATGCGCTCCATGAGAAGCCGGTCGTTCAAGACCTGGGGGTCAAGACGCGCCGGTTGCGCCCGCGGGGCAGGCGCGGCTCGCTGGCTGACCTCTGTCAGGTCCAGCAGCTGCTCCGCGACGCAGCGTGTATTGGCGAGAATCCCCGTTCCGGCCGGAGCCCAGGCGAGCTGCCCGGGGTTATCGCCAACACACCAGCACTGCGCGCCCGTTGGGATGTGCGGCCCCGAGCCCTCGGTGTGGTAAAGGTTCATCGGGCCGCCGAAGCAGGCAATGAGGTCGTGGGCACGCAGTGCTTCGACCAGAGGCTCGCGGTGGGCCGTCAGAAAGCCGCGAAACAGCGGGTGGCTCTCGGGGAATACGTTCCGACTTGCGAAGGGTGCCACATACACGGCAGCTCGCTGCCGCTCGGCAAGTTGTACGAACGCGTCCCAGCCACGATCTCGCGCCACTCCCGCGCCCAGCACGAAGGCGGGACGTTGAGCCTCGCCGAGTGCTCGGGCGAGACTTGCGACTGCATCGGGATCGCCGGGATGGGTGGTGGCGATCTGTCGTGCGCTGACCTCGTCCCCCTGCGCATCCCAGTCATCGATGGGAATCGACACGAATGTCGGACCGCACGGCGGCGTCATGGCCTCGTAGTAGGCGCGCGCGATAGCTCTCGGTACGTCCTTCGCCAGCGCCGGCTCGATGGCCCACTTGACGAAGGGTCGGGGAAATTCGCTCGGCCGCTCGGCAAACAGGAAGGGCTCGAACGGCAGTATCGAGCGGGCCTGCTGGCCGGCCGTGATGATGAGAGGAGTCTGATTCTTGTAGGCTGCGAACACATTGCCGAGCGAGTGACCGGTCCCCGCCGAGCTGTGCAGGTTGACGAGTGCGGCGTTGCGCGTGGCCTGCGCAAATCCATCCGCCATGCCGACGACGACAGCCTCCTGCAAGCCAAGGACGTAACGGAAGTCAGACGGGAAATCCCGGAACAACGGCAGCTCGGTGGAACCGGGGTTGCCGAATACTGTGGTGATGCCGAGGCTCCGCAACAGCCGCAGCGTCGCCTCTCGCACGGTCGCCATCAGCTGGGCCTCTCGCCGACCACCGTGGTCCGGTACAGCTCGCGCCGGTGTCCCTGATAGTCGTTGTAGGCCTGGTGTACGCACAGCCGGTTGTCCCACAACGCGAGCATATCCGCCTCCCAGCGAAGCCGGCAGGTGAAGGCTGGCTGCGTCACATGCTCGGCCAGAAACTCGAGGATCGGTGCGGACTCCTGCGCATCCATTCCCTCGATTCCGATGGCATACGAGCCATCGACGTACAGCGCCTTCTCGCTCGTCACCGGATGGGTTCGTACGATCGGGTGGAAGTTGCCGCGGATCTTTCTCTTCAGATCGTCCGAAAGCGTTTCGGACCTGC
>CAZLYG010000639.1:0-2265 GCA_964563075.1 uncultured Steroidobacteraceae bacterium
CGCGCGCAGCGCCGCCAACTCCGCCAGCTCGGCGTCGAATTCTCCGGCGACCAGGCTCTCTTCCAGCATGTGCCGCTGTATCTTGCCGATGGTCGTCTTCGGGATGCGCTTGACGGGTACGATCTCGCTCACCTCCAGGCCGGCCTTCTCGTTGACCAGCCTGGCGACCTGGGTCGCCAGGGGCAGGAACTCCGCCATCCCGCCCCGATGCAGCACGAATATCACGAGCTCCTCGGTCTGCGAGTCGCGCCGGCGCACGCCGGCGGCGACGACCTTACCCAGCTCCAGGCCCTCGGCAGTCTGCGCGATCGACTCCAGATCGTGCGGATAGTAGTTCTGGCCGTTGACGAAAATGATCTCCTTGGCCCGTCCGGAGACAAACAGCTCGCCCCGGTCGATCAGCCCCAGGTCTCCCGTGCGCAGCCAGCCGTCGGCCGTGAAGGCCTCCGCGTTTGCCTGCTCGTTCTCGAAGTAGCCGCGGGTGACGTTGTCGCCGGTCATGTGAATGTGGCCGATGTGGCCTGGGGCAAGCGGCTGGTCGTCGTCGCCGGCAACACGAACCCGGCAATAGGGAACAGCCGTGCCCTCGGACACCAGCTCGACGGCGTCGCGGTCGGTTTTCGCAACCGCAACCACCGGATCACCGACACCCATGCGATGCCGGTTCAGGGTAATCGTGCGCAGCGGCGCGCCCGGCTTGGGAAAGGCCGCGGCGAGGGAGGCCTCCGCCAGTCCGTACACCGGGTACATCGAATTGCGCGGCAGCTTCGCCGGGGCCAGGCGGGAGAGGAACTCCTCGCACAGCTCCACCGAGATGGGCTCGGCGCCGTTGAAGATGATCCGCACGCGGGACAGATCGAGCCCCTCGATCGAGCGGTCGCCGAGGACTTTCAGATAATGCTTGTAGCCGAAATTCGGCGAGCACAGCACGGAAGCGCGCACGCGCGAGGCGAGCGACAGCCACAGCAGCGGCCGGCGAACGAACAGCTCCGTGGGCATCAGATGCGCATGCACCCTCATGAAGAACATCATGATGTGGAACCCGATGAGTCCCATATCGTGAGTGAGAGGCATCCACGAGAGGCTGACATCCTCCTCGGTGAAGGCCGCCGCTTCCTCCACGCCGCGACAGTTCGCGAGGATGTTGCCGTGAGTGAGGACTACGCCCTTCGGCTCGCTGGTGGAGCCGGAGGAGAACTGAATGAAGGCCACATCATCGGGCTTGGCCGGTTGCACCTTGCCGGCCCGGGAAATGTCATCCAGGTCATCGACCAGGAAGGTTCGCGGCCGCAGGCTCAGGAACAGCTCGCTCTCCCCGACCTGCGCGGCGAACGTGCCGATGCGGTCTATGGACTTGCGGTCGGTGTAAACGAAAGGCTTGCCCAATTTGCGGACGATGCGCAGGAACTTGTGACGATGCTCGTCACTGATGCCGATCGCGATGGGCACCGGCACGATTCCACCCAGCAGCGCCGCCCAGAACGCGTCGACGAACTGCTCGTTATGACCGATGAAAAGGATCATCCGGTCGCCGCGGCGTGCGCCGATCCGCTGCAGGTGATACAGAATGCCGAGCGCGCGCTCGTGCAGCTCGGCGAACGAGACGCTGCGTGACTCGTTCTCGCCCTCCAGATAGGTGACGCTGCGGGCAACGTTGCGGTTGCTCTCGATCAGCTCCGTGAGAGTCGTGGCCTTTTGCATCAACGGCGTTCCAGCCTCATGTGCAGGGGGTATTTGGTGCGGAGATTGATCTGCGCTTCCAGCTCCAGCGGCATGTCGGGGACATGCACCAGGCGGTAGTGCCGGGCGACCTTGTACAGGTGCATGAGCATTTCGTACAGAGCGAAGGTCTCGCCGATGCAGTGCCGCGGCCCGGCCGCAAACGGCATGTAGGCAAAGCGAGGCCGCTCCGCCTCGTGGTCCGGGGCGAAGCGTTCCGGCCGGAAGGCATCGGGATCGTGCCAGTAGCGCGGATGCCGGTGCAGCAGATAGAGCGGCAGCAGCACATTGGTGCCCGCCGCGATCTCGAAGCCCGACAGCACGTCCGGCTCGATGGTACGGCGCGACAGCAGCCATCCTGGCGGGTACAGCCGCAGCGCCTCATTGACGACCTGTTGCGTGTAGGCGAGGGCTTCCATCTGGGCAAGGCTGGGGGCGGAGGCCGGAGGCGTGGAGTCGATCTCCGCGTGCAGCCGCGCCTCGACGTCGGGGTGCTGCGAAAGCAGGTACCAGGTCCAGTTGAGCGCACTGGCTGTCGTCTCGTGC
>CAZLYG010000639.1:2275-2789 GCA_964563075.1 uncultured Steroidobacteraceae bacterium
GATCAGCTCACGCTCCTTCATTGCATCGCCGGTTTCCTTGTCGCGCGCGTTCATCAGCATGCTGACGTAGTCGAAGTGCTCTTCGTGCCCCGCGCGCCGCCGCCGCTCCAGCTCCGCCACCAGCTTGGTGAGGGAGCGGAATTTGAATGCGAACTGCAGGTTGCGGCTTTGCTCCCGGGTGACCACCTCGAAAGGGTTGCCGCCGGGGGTCCGAGCCAGGCGATCCAGGTCGGTGCCGAAGATCGAGCGCAGGACGATCTCGAGCGTGAGCTCACTCATCTCATCGGTGAGGTTGATGACCTCGCCGCGGGTAGCCTGTGCCTCCCATCGGGCGATGAATCGCTCGTTCGCCGCATCGATCAGCGAGGCGAACTCAGTGATGACGCGCCGATGGAACATCGGCTGCATCATGTAGCGCTGGCGCTTCCAGAAATCCCCCTCGCTGGTCATCAGTCCCTTGCCCAGCAGGATCTTGACCCGGTCCAGCCCTACGCCCTTGGTGTAGTTGCGGTGG
>CAZLYG010000640.1:0-2768 GCA_964563075.1 uncultured Steroidobacteraceae bacterium
GGTGCCTTACCTGTTCGGCGCGATGGCCATGGAAGCCGTGGGCCGCGCCGCGGGTGCCGTCGTGGAGGAGGTGCGCCGGCAGTTCCGCGAGATCAAGGGCATCATGGAGGGAACGGCGAAGCCCGACTATTCGCGTGCTGTGGACTTGCTCACGCGGGCCGCGATCCGTGAAATGATCGTGCCCTCGCTGTTGCCGATTCTGGTGCCCATCATCCTGCTGTTCGTGCTCAATGCGCTCATGGGGTCCGGAGCGGGCGTCCGTGCCTTGGGCGGACTGTTGATCGGCACGATCGTGACCGGCCTGTTCGTGGCCATCTCCATGACCACGGGCGGCGGCGCGTGGGACAACGCCAAGAAGTACATCGAGGAAGGCAACTACGGCGGCAAGGGATCCGAAGCCCACAAGGCCGCCGTCACCGGTGACACGGTCGGCGATCCCTACAAGGACACGGCGGGCCCGGCCATCAACCCGCTCATCAAGATCATCAACATCGTCGCGCTGCTGCTGGTGACGGTGCTGTAAGCGATCGGTCTGCAACAGGGCGGGCCCCTGCGGGGCCTGCCCTCGCACCCGGCTAGCCGGGGTGTAGAGCGCTCAACAGCCGATGGAGCACTGCCGGGGTGGCGGGCTTCACTACGTGATGATCGATGCTCGCCTCGCGCGAGCGCCTGCGATCGGCTTCGTGCCCGAGTCCGGTGAGAGCGATGATCGTCGTCGAAGTCCCCTGAGGCATCGAGCGGATGCGCGCGGCCGCTTCCAGTCCACTGAGCTCGGGCATGCTGATATCCATGAAGACGACCGCCGGCTGGACCTCGCGGTACTTCTCCAGCGCCTCCCGCGGTCCATAGGCGGTGTGGACGTCGTGTCCCATCATCGACAGCATGAAAGCAACAGCATCGGCGGAGTCGGCCTGGTCATCCACGACCAATACCTTGAGCGGTACCTCGGCGCGAGGCAACTCCTCACTCATCTCGGGCTCTCTTTGCAGTTCAAGCATCATATGCATTCAACGCGTGACCTGACTCGAGGTTGGCTTGGTAGCAAATTGCGTGCGCGCATTGTGATGGGACCCTTGCCCCGCCTGTCGCGACGATGCGACGAGTGCGTTTTCCATGTCAGAGGCGGGTTGGGCAGGGTTGGAACGGTCCCGCAGTCCTCTAGGCGCGGCCACCCCGAGTCTCGGAGAGCACCGCGCTTACGAGCTGATTTAACCGTGCGCAATAGGCAGCGATGGGTGCGCCCGCTTCCGCCTGCTTGCCGGTCAGGGCGGTACTGATGTCAACGAGACGACGCTCGATGCGCCCGTCGACGGTCAATGATCGACACAAAAGCGCGCTGACACACGCGTTGATCTCAGCATCGAGCTCACGAGCATCGGCTCCGGCGATCTCAACGCCCGTAAGCTCTCGCGGACATCCCGCGGCCATGTGTTCGCGCCATAACCGGGCAAGTTGCATAGCTGCTTGCCAGTTGGATCGGGTGCTCTTCATATCACGCCTTTGAAGGGCGCGCACGGCCCCAATTGTGAAGCACACGCCCACGCCTGTGAGCTCGCGCCCACAGCGCCCTGGGATCGCCGTCGCAAGGTTTTGAGCAAAAAGCCAAATCCTGCGCGGAACGTCCCTGGTGCTCCGAGTGCCCCCCCCGAAGGCTCCCGCATACCGCTGTGGTTGCATCCAGGCCGCCCAGGCCCCACTGTGAGGGGAAATCACCTTCGGAGCCCCCCATGTCAGAGAAATCCGCCAGTCCGATGCCGGAGAAGTCGGATGCGGAGTGGCGCAAAGAGCTCACTCCCGAGCAATACCAGGTCCTGCGCGGGCACGGCACGGAGAGGGCCGGCACGAGTCCCCTTCTCGAAGAACACCGCGCAGGGCAGTTCCAATGCGCCGCCTGCGGGCAAGCTCTGTTCGACTCTCGTACCAAGTTCGAGAGTGGCAGCGGTTGGCCGAGCTTCTATGAGCCTCTGCCCGGGGCGGTGGGCACCGAAGAGGACCGCAGCCACTTCATGCGCCGCACGGAGGTCCACTGCTCCCGCTGCGGAGGACACCTGGGACATGTGTTTCCGGATGGCCCACAGCCGACGGGCCTCAGGTACTGCATGAACGGAGTCGCCCTGGGGTTCAAGCCCGAGGACAAGTGACTAGGCGGCGAGCGACAGCAGCTGCGGCCGCCCCACAGCGAATCCCTGCACGTAGTCGACCCCCATGCGGCGCACGGTCTCGAGTGCCGCGGTGTCCTCCACCTGCTCCGCGATCACCTTGAAATTCAGAGTGCGCGCAAGCTTGATCATGGCTGTGACCATCGCCTGGTTCACCGAGTCCGCGGCAAGGTTGCGCATGAACGAGCCATCGATCTTCAGGTAGTCCATCGGCAGGTTCTTCAGGTTCGAGAACGAGCCGACGCCGGAGCCGAAGTCATCCAGGGCGAACTGGCAGCCCATGCCGTGCAGGACGCCGACGAAGCGCCTGGCGTGGTCCAGATTGGCGACCACGGCACTTTCGCTGATCTCGAAACAGATCTGTGCGGGCGCGACCCCGGTGCTGTCCAGACACTCGACGACGAACTCCAGGAACTGCAGGTCCCCGAGCGTTTCTCCGGAGATATTGATGGCGACGCCGCGATGCTCGGGGATCTGGATGGCGCCGCGTCCGAGGGCCGCGAGCGTCGTCTGCACGACCCAGCGATCGACCAGGCTCATGAGCCGATAGCGCTCCGCGGCGCGCAAAAACTCCGACGGCGGCACCTCGTGCCCGGCTTCATCCTGCAG
>CAZLYG010000641.1:0-2761 GCA_964563075.1 uncultured Steroidobacteraceae bacterium
GCAACGGATCAACGCGGGCGCAAGCGAAACGTTCCGCTGACCGATCTGGCGCGGCCCCGTTCCTTGCTACCGGGCTGGCGGGGCGGCTTGTCTCACAGCAGCGAGTCGTCTGGCGCCGGGTGCGCCCCACGGCGGGGTTCGGGTACGCCGCTTGCTCCAAAGCTTGGCCGACAGGCGTAAGCAGGCGCGCGGCTTGAGAACTCCACGCGGTTCACTGCGAGAAGAATCTGGAGGACCTGAAAATGCGTTTGCGATTTCCCCACCTATTATCGTGCGGGATTCTCCTGGTGCTGCCTCTTGCCGGCCCCGTGGCCGCGGCAGCAGCGCCACCGGCTGCGGCGCGGCCGTCCAGTCCCGATTCCGCGTACACCATCAAGCCGGGCGACGTTCTGTCGATCTCGGTCTGGAAAGAGCCGGATCTGAGCGGCCCTGCGACCCCTGGCGGGGGTCCTCCGGGAGTCCTGGTCCGGCCGGACGGCATGTTCTCCTTTCCGCTGGCCGGGCAGATGGATGCCCGTGGCAAGACCGTAGCGGAGTTGCAGCAGATGCTCACGGAGAAGCTGCGCAAGTTCATCTCCGATCCGGTCGTGACGGTCTCCATCCAGGAGATCAAGGGAAACAAGGTTTACGTGATTGGCCAGGTGAACAAGCCTGGCGACTTTGTCGTCAACCCGCGGGTTGACGTGATGCAGGCACTCAGCATGGCCGGGGGGACGACACCGTTCGCATCCCTTGGCGACATCATGATCCTCCGGCGCACGGATACCGGGCAGCAGCAGGCACTGCCGTTCCGGTACACCGATGTGGTGCGCGGACGCAATCTGGATCAGAACATCACGCTGCAGGCCGGCGATGTTGTCGTCGTCCCGTAGGGCGGGAGCCTCCACCGAGCCGGGAAAGCAGCGCGCGGCGACGGTGGATCGGGCCAAGGTACGTGCTGCTGCGGCGGCGGTATTGGCGAGCGTAGCTGTTGGGGGCGTCAAGGTGGCCCATTCGGCGAACTGGGACTTCAACCCGCGCATCGAGCTCGCGGCCCTGTACAACGACAACTACAGGCTGGCCGAGCCGGGTACGCCGGACCGAGTGCATGCCTGGGGCCCGACGCTTGACGCCTCCCTCGGAATGCGCCTGCTGTCTCCCACGACCGAGCTCTCCCTGGTGCCGCGGATCACGTCGAACTACTTTCCGGACGATACCGCGGACGATTCCACCAACGGCTATCTGGATCTGAACGCCAAAGGCAAGGGCCTCAAATCCCAGTACGGAGTCACCGCGCAGTATGCCAACGAGGAGGTCATCTCCTCGGAGCTGCTGCCGGGCAGCTTTCCCGGCGTTGGGTTGGGGGAGATCGTGGGGACGGGAAGCGGGCGCGTCAGCGTGCGCAATCGGCGGGAGCTGGAGAACGTGGCCCCGACGCTGACCTACGATTTCACGCCGCGCTACCACCTGCACCTGGACGCCGACTACCTGCATGCCTCGTATGACAAGAGTCTCTTCGAGCAGGTCGGATTCCAGAACTATCAGCTGCAGGCAGGCCTTGCCTACGATCTGTCGCAACAGACCACTTTCACGGGAACCCTGATCGGCACGCGTTACGACCCGGCGGTGGGCTCGCAGCCGACCAACGGCTACGGCGCGCAGGCGGAAATGGCGTTCCATCCTACGCAGATCATCCAGTACTACTTCCGCCTCGGTGCATTGCGATCGCAGGCCGACATCAACGGCGGCTCCATTACCAACACCAGCGTCACCGGCGGCGCCGGCGTCAGTTGGACCTATCAGATCACGCAGTTCGTGCTGGATGCGGTGCGTGGTGTCGAGCCGACCTCCGCCGGCCAGGTCGAGAACCATAGCGAAGTCAGGTTCCGCGTGATCCGCGCGCTCGAGCCGCGCCTGTCGGGGTTCGTCGGTGCCCGCGCGCTGCGGCTGCGGGGCGCCGTTGGCGGTCCGCTGAACATCCAGGGGGATGACTACTTCGCGGGGACGGCCGGACTCCAGTACGAGCTGACGCGCAGCTACCGGCTGGCTGGAGAGTACGACTACATCTGGCAGAGATTCCAGGGCGAGCCGCACGCGGCTTCGAACGCGTTCACCTTGTCGATCATCTATCAGCCGCTGAGCAAATTCGAGCCCATACCGAATCTGAATGGACTGCCTGTCATCGGAAAACCCCAATGAGCGATACCTCACAAGCCCTCACCCCCGAGTTCTCGGACTACCTCGCTGCCCTGAAGCGGCGGCGCATGCTGCTCGCGGTGATCGCACTGCCCATCCTGGCCGCCGCGCTGGCACTGGCGATCGGCATGCCGAACGTTTTCGTCTCGACCGGGCTCATCACGTTCGCCAATGCGACCGTGTCCGGAGCGCTGCCGACGGACAAGGACCAGGGCGACCGGGCGCGCCGCGAAAAAGAGTACATGGATGAGTACGTCAACAGCCTGTCCGCCTCGGTGATGAGTCCGACGACCCTCAACAAGCTGCTCGATCAGATGCCGAGCCTGGTCGCGCCGGGCCAGGATCGTGCCGATGCCATACAGCAGATCATCCGCAAGTCGCAGGTCGAGACGGTGCGGGTGCCGGTGCTCGATCCGGACACCGGCCGCGAGCGGGAGATCATCTCCGCCTTTACCGTGTCCTATGACAGCCGCGATCCGGTGCAGGCACAGAAGGTGGCCTCCTGGCTGACCGATGCCTTCCTGCTGGCGAGCCGCTCCAATCTGCAGGTGCGCGCCAAGGCGGCGACGGCGTTCTACGACAGCGA
>CAZLYG010000642.1:0-2759 GCA_964563075.1 uncultured Steroidobacteraceae bacterium
GGGATCGGAGCTGTGAAACAGGGCGTCCTGGTCCGCAGGGGGAACCACGGGCTCCTGCGCGAGCAGCGGGGCGCAGGCGGCGACCAGCAGGGGAGCCAACATGAAGCGAAGGGTTTTCATGGCGCGGTCCTTGTGTTTTGATGTTTGAAACGCGAGAGCGGGAGTCTGAACGCTTTGCCCGCACCGCTCAACGCCGAAGGGGGGAGGAGAGTGATGCCGCGCAGGGGATCGTTCATCGTGTGGGCAGGCGCCCTGGTACTGTGCCTGCTGGCACTGCCCAGCTTTGCCTCGGATGTGTGCGAGCGCGCCTGCCTGCAGGGCATGGTCGACCAGTACCTGGCGGCGCTGGTGGCTCACGACCCGGGGCGGCTGCCGCTGGCCGTGAACGTGAGATTCACCGAGAACGGCCAGGAACTGCGCCTGGGAGACGGTCTGTGGGGTAGCGAGGCCTGGTGCTGTCGTTCGGTTTCTTCGAGCACGCCGGCCGCATCAAGGAGATCAAGCTCACCACCGGCCAGACGGTCCCCTCGCCGGTGCTCGCACCCTTGACCCTGGAGATCTCCGAGTTGTTCCAGATCGACAAGGGCAGGATCGACCAGGTCGAGGCCGTGATCAATACGGTGCCGTACGGGATGCGCTCCGCAGTATGGGACGGGCAGCAGTGAGCCCGCGAACGCGGTGTTGCCGCACCGGGCTGAGCTGGCGAGCCCGCCATTACTGAGTGACGCCCGCGGCGAGTGCAGGCCAGCGAAGCTGTCCAGCAGCACCGTTGTACCTGGGGATGGCAGGGCGCTTCAGTCGCGCGGCGCTTCGAGCCACTCGAGCAGATCCAGCGGCGCCTCGATCCATGCATCTGCGGGCCAGCTCTCAGGCTTGTCGGCCGGCCCGAAGTAGCCATAACGAGCACCTATCGCAGGCATGCCGGCCGCGCGTGCCGCCAACATGTCGAGCTCCGCGTCACCCACGAAGATGCACTCCGTCGGGGCCAGTCCCAGCCTCTCACTGGCGTGCAGCAGTGGCAGGGGAGACGGCTTGCGCTGCGGGAGAGTGTCTCCGCAGACGAGGACTTGCGCGCGAGCCAGCAGATTCAACGTCTGCAGCAGGGGCTGCGCCAGCCACCCGGGCTTGTTGGTGACGATTCCCCAGGCAATGCGCCGCGCCTCGAGCGAAGCGAGCAGCGGTAACACGCCATCGAACGGCCGCGTATCGATGGCCAGCCGCTGACTGTAGAGAGCCAGGAAGCGCTCGATTCGGGGGGCATGCTCGGCGGGCGTGCCTGCGCCGAACCCCAGAGTCACCAGGGCCCGCGATCCTCTAGAAACATGCGGCCGGATTATCGCGTGGGGCAGGGCCGGCAACCCCTGTTCGAGCAGCAGCGCGTTCAGCGTGGCGCCCATATCGGGGGCAGTGTCGAGCAGGGTGCCGTCAAGATCGAACAGAACGCCCCGGATGATGCGCTGTACCATGCCGCGGCGAGTATAGCTGGGCAGGGCGGCCGGTCCGAAATGTGCGACCGGACGACCCGGGCAGCCTCGGGACAGGAGAGCGGTATATGAAAGTCGGATTCATTGGACTGGGACAGATGGGCGCGGGCATGGCGGCGAGCCTGATCCGGGCAGGTCATGAGCTGACGGTGTACAACCGGACACGGGAGAAGGCGCGGCCGCTGGCGGATCAGGGTGCCAAAGTGGCTGACAGCATCGCAGAGGCCTGCCGCGGCGAGGCCGTATTCACGATGCTGGCGGACGATCGCGCCGTCGAGGGCGTCACGCTCGGGAGCGAAGGTATCGAAGGACACCTCGCGAAGGGTGCGGTTCACATCTCTTCCAGCACCATCAGCGTGCAGTTGTCGGGCAGACTGACGGAGGTGCATGCCAGGGCGGGCCAGGCCTTTGTGTCGGTGCCGGTGTTTGGCCGTCCTCCCGTCGCCGCTGCGGGCAAGCTGTTCGTCGTCGCCGCGGGGCAGGCAAGCGTGGTGCAGCGAATCAAGCCGCTGCTGGAGGGCCTGGGGCCGAAGGTGTGCGTACTCTCCGAGCGACCGCGGGATGCGAATCTGCTGAAGTTGAGCGGCAACTTCCTGATTACCGCCATGCTCGAAGCGCTCGGGGAGATGCTGGCCCTGGTGGAGAAGGGCGGGCTCGATCGGCGCGTGTGCATGGAATTTCTCACCTCGACTCTGTTCGATGCCCCCGTCTACAGGAACTACGGCGCCATGATGGTCGAGCGCCGGTTCAGTCCGGCCGGATTCGCAGCCCCGCTGGGGCAGAAGGACGTGCGCCTGGTGCTCGGCGCCGCCGAGGATCTCCAGGTGCCCATGCCGCTCGCCAACCTGGTGAGAGACCGGTTCCTGCGGCTCATCGCCACGGGTGGCGAGCAGCTCGATTGGTCGGCCATCGGCGACTTGCCGGCCATCGATGCGGGGCTCGTTGTGCCTGCCACGCGCAGGCCTCAATAAGCGAATTTGTAATGGACCTCCCCGTAGATCTCGCGCGGGTTGTTCCAATGCAATCCATCGAACGTCAAGCTGTTGTCGATGAGGAGGTGTTTGTCGGTCACATTCACGAGGGTCAAGGAGGCCAGCAGGCTCGGGGTGATCTGCTTGCCGAGGCTCAGATCGAGCGTGGCATGGCTCGGCAGGTGACTCGGGGGTGCATCGCCATTGGAGAAACCGGACGCCAGATAGACATTCATCGAGACATACGCCTGCCAGGGCAGCTCGGCGCGAAAGCCGGCATTGAGTGTGTTGCGCTGGTCGTGAT